>JAKOMY010000187.1 GCA_022702225.1 Microbacteriaceae bacterium
GCTCGTCATCGGGGCGCCGAACGACAAGTACAGCGCGATCGAACCGCACGTCGACGTCGAGTACGACATCCTCAAGGACACGCGCGGGCGCTCGTGGGCGAAGGCGAAGGTGGGGCTGGCGGCGGAGTGAGCGCCGCGCCTCGCGCTGGTGGCGGTGCGGGGGCTTGCGAGGTCCGCACTCGCGGCATCGCGGGATTCCTGCGCGCCGTCGGTCAGCGCTCGAGAGCGCGAAGAGAGTCGTCCACTCGGCGAAGGATCATGGGACCCTTCTCGCTCAACTGCGAACGAGCCGCAGGGTCGTCGCGGAAGTACCGGACCACAGTGGCGACCTGATTGGGGTCTGAGCCGAGCGCGAGCATCGGCGCCTCGACGCGCGGGCCCGCGCCCGTCGCGATGAGGTGAAGCTTGGCGACCGGCCCCGAACCGACCCCGACCTCGGCGAGTTCATCCCACGACCAGTTCACTCGACCGCGGCCCCGGATGCCTGTGAGACCTTCCTGCGCCAGACGCAGACCGGCGGGCTCGCGCAGACGCAGAGCACTCACGACGATTACGCCGACGCCGAAGAGGCCCAGGGCATAGGGCGCGCGAGTCAGGAGGAACGACGGCATGGTGGCCAGGTTCCCGGCATCCACCACGATCTGGGCGATCGCGGGAAGAAGGAGCAGGGCTCCCAGCACGAAGGGCACCGCGGTCGCCGCCGGAGCCGGACGGAACCAGATCCCGGATGCTGAGGCGTCGACGCGCAGCAGACGTTCCTGAATCGTTCCGAAGAGCACGTTCAGACATATCGCGGCCCCGAGGATGGTCACGGTGAGAGCGCCCATGACGAGGCGGAGCCCGAGTCGGTCGTCGGCGGCGACCATCAGAACGGGGAGGACGGCGAACAGGGCGATGACGACGACGAGCCACGACGGGCGTCGACCATTCGGGAACACGGGGACGCGGGGCTCGGTGGACGGGAGTCTCGGCGACGACGTATTGATGGCCACTGTCAGTTCGCTCCTACGTATGGCCGTGACCGGGGAGACGGGGGCACGTACCCCTCCAGCCGCGGCGGGCTACCGGTGAAGAAGTCGTCGATGCTCTCGCGCGACTCGAGGGGGACGGCGGCCTCCCAGAGCCACCTGGCCCCGGCACCGACGGCCAGACCACCGAGCACGGTGCCGCCGATGACCCAGCCGACCGGGTTGCTGCCCAACGCAGCCGCCGCGGCACCGCCGACCGCAGCGCCTCCAGCGCCTCCGGCCACGCCCCCGGCGATCTCTGCGACGCCCGAGCTGAGGGACCCACCGTCGGCGACGTCCGCGGCGAGGGAGACGACGTCGATGACGTTACCCGCGACGGGGAGAACACGCGTCACCCGCGAAACTCGACCTATCTGCTCTGCCAGCTCTTCTACCCCTGCGCGCATCCCGTTCGGATCCGCTGCCTCAGCCGCCGCACGGAGAGCAGGGTTACCGGAGCGCAGCTGATCGCGGAACGTCTCGGCCGCCGACTGCAGAGCGTCGTGATCCTTACGCCAGGTGCTCAGGGTCTGATCGTAAAAACTCTCGTATCCGTCGAGCACCGACGTCGCGAGCGACTCGTTCCCCTTTGCGGCAAGGGCGGAAACCGTGCCCGCGAGCTTCTGAAGTGTGTCCACCCGGGCGACAAGAGGAGCCATGTGCTCAGCGACCCACTCGTCCAGTTCTCCGATCATCGTGCCGATCTGAGTACCGAGGTCGTTGTAGCTCGCAACCAGCGAGATGTATCTGTCATATGCCTCGAGATCGGCGGAGGGCGCACCGGGACCGGGGCAGTAGGAGAGCGAGGTCGTCGGAGGGAGAACGTTGGTACCGATGACCTCGAGCCCCACGGAGTCCGCTTGAGAGCGCAGCGTCGCCACATCATCCTGGGCTCGCTCCAATCGCGCGGCGTACGCGCGGAAAACCTCTACCGCATCCCCGAGATAACCCCGCACCTCGTCCGCGCGACTGCGGATGTCGCCGACCGCGGACCTCCACGCATGACCCGCTTCGCCCGTCCAGTAAGAGTTCGAGTCGCTCCAGAGGGAGGTGAGTTCGAGGTCGGCACCCGTGTACGCCTCCTTGACGCGATCGAGCCAGTCGGCAGTCGCGCGCACACTCGCCGGGTCGCCGGGAATTCTCGCATCGATCGGCATCAGTCTTGGAGCCCCTCCTCGAGTTGCGAGA
Source organism: Microbacteriaceae bacterium (assembly GCA_022702225.1). Classification (GTDB taxonomy): domain Bacteria; phylum Actinomycetota; class Actinomycetes; order Actinomycetales; family Microbacteriaceae; genus Microbacterium. The sequence continues at coordinate 2,196 of JAKOMY010000187.1, forward strand.
TCTCGCTCTGGATCTGCTCTTCGGTCGCTCGTACGTCGTCGAGGACGCTGTCGGTCACGGCACCCACGAGGCGCACCGCGCCGGCGTACTCGTTCGCCGCTTCCGCGGCGGCGCCAGCGATGAAGCCGATGAGCGCGGAGGCGGCCCCGCCGTCCGCGGCCCCGGGAAGGGAAGCCAACGAATCATCGACACGATCCACCTCGTCGACGACGAGACCCATCCGGCGCGTCATGTTCTCTCGGTCGACATAGATGGGGTCACTCATCCGAGCCGCCCTCCCCGACGAGAATGTGGTGGCACATCGATGTCGAAGGCGACGACATCGAAGGGCTGGACCTGCCGGATCCGATCGAGCTGCGACGTCATCAACAGCATCCAGGGCTGTTCATGACCACATGCGTCGGCAAGCCTGTCGAGTGCGGTGTAGGCGAGCAGTCCACGCCGACCATCGGCGAGCTTCTGAACGACCGCGAGCTGGCCCTGACCGTCGGGATCATCCACGAGGGGAAGGTACAGGGCCGGCGGAACGAGGATCTCTTTGCGCATCGTGTCTTTCAGACTTCCGCCCAGTGACATCCTCGCCCCCCACGTCGAGTTCGTCCGACGAGACTAGTAGGACCCTCGTGTCCGCGTCCAGCCGGTCAAGGGCGAGGCGCCGCGACACCATCGCCCACCGACCGCGCGCTCGCTTCCCTTCGGTGCACGCCGCCCTGTCCCGATGCCTCGCACTCGCCGCCGCGTCGCCGTCCCCTCACGCGGTACTACAACGCCGGCACCGCGGGAGCGGGTATCGCCGGCACGGCCCTCGCCATCAGGGGCTGGGCCGCCGCCACGATCGTCGCGACGGACGCGACGGCGAGCGGGGCACTGCTCTCGCGATCGTCGCGACGGTGGACGGCGGCGACGGTCAGCTCTGCCAGTCGTCGTCGTCCCACTGCGGGCTCCTCCGACACCCGCACCGCGACCTCCCGCACGAGTGAAACCGTGCTGGACGGCGATCCGGCCGCGCGCGACGACCCGGGACGCAGCGCCGAGAGCACGGCATCCAGAAGCTCCGCCAGCCCCTCGTCGTGACAGCGCGCATCTTCGGCGCCGATCCACGCGAGCAGCTCGCCAATGGTCCAATCGAGGGTCAGTGGACTGAGAACGAACGGTTCGGCTGATTCACGACGAGTCATTGGTCCAGAATCGGGGGCTATGACCCTCGTCGACAGAGCCACTTCCGCCCTGGTGGACCACCGGACGGCTGTCGTCTCGGCAGAAGCCCTCGCCGCGCGCCTCGGACGCTGGGCGACGACCGACGCGACTCTGTCCGCCAGTCTCGCCGACGGCATCGCCCGCCTCGTCCGTGAGGGAGAACTGCGCGGTGGGGACCGCCTCCCCTCGGAACGCACCCTCGCCGCGACCGTCGCCGTCTCGCGCGGCACGGTCGTCAGCGCGTACGCGCGGTTGTACGAGGACGGCATCCTGGACCGCCGGCAAGGCAGCGGGACGCGGATCGCGGGGGCGGCGCCCACCGCCGCGCGCTCGCGGGCCGGGCGCGGCGAGGCCCTCTACGCGTCGCTGTCGTCGAACATCGATCTGCTGCGCGCGGTACCGGCGATCGCGCCGCGCGCCGTCGAGATCGTGCACCGTCACCGACCGGTGCTCGACGCCACCACCGCCGAGGCCGACCCCGCGGGCCTGCCCGCCCTGCGCGAACTGATCGCCCAGACCGTGACCGACGACGGAACGCCCACCACGCCCGCGCAGATCCTCGTCACGCACGGCGGCCAGCAGGCGCTCAGCCTCCTCGTGGAAGAGCTCGTCTCCCCCGGCGACACCGTGCTCACCGAGAACGTCAGCTGGCCCGGACTCACGGACGCGGTGCGCCGCCGCGGCGGCCTGGTGCACGGCATCCGCCTGACCGCCGACGGGATCGACGTCGCAGAGCTCGAGGCAGCCATCGTCGTGCGCCGCCCCGTGCTCATCGCCTTGAACCCGCACAATCACAATCCGACCGGCATCCAGACCCACCCGCTCGTCCGACAGCGGATCGCCGATCTCGCGGCCGAGCACGGCATCACCGTGGTGGAGGATCGCGTGCTCGCGCACCTGTCATTCGACGGCGTCACTCCCCCCTCGCTCGCGGCCCTGCGGCCGGACGCGCCGATCATCGCCGTCGAGTCGCTGTCGAAGTGGGCCTGGGAGGGTCTGCGGGTGGGGTGGGTGCGCGCCGACCCGGTACTCGTGAGGCGCTTACGGGGCCTCCGCCAGACGACGGATCTGTCGACGAGCGTGCCCGCCCAACTGCTCGCGCTCGATCTGCTCGCCGAGGCGCCCGCACTGCGACGGGATGCCGTCGTGACGCACCGCGAGGCCGCCCTGCGCGCCGGCGCCCTCCTGACGTCGCACCTGCCCGACTGGGAATGGCGACCGCCCCGCGGAGGCCTCTGCATCTGGGCCCGGATGCCGGTGGGCTCGGCCGCGGCGTTCGCGCGGCACGCTGCGGCTTTCGGCGTCTCGGTCGCCGGGTCGGCCGCGTTCTCGTCCGACATCGACACCGACGATCGGATTCGTGTGCCGATCACCTCGCCCCTGCTCGATGAAGGACTGCGGCGACTCGCCGACGCGTGGGAGGGATATCGAGATCGCGACTGAAGACGACGCGCGCACGGAGATGTCGGCCCTCCCACCCCGCGACTGACGCCGCTCGGGAATTCTCCGCACGCTCTCTACGCTGTGTCCAGGGGCACGACGAAGGGCGGCAGGCATGCAGGGACTCGAGATCACGGTTCTGCTGGGCCTCGCGATGCTCGTGGGCACGGTCCTTGCACCGCGACTGCGCGTGGCCACACCGCTCGTGCTGCTCGTCATCGGCCTCGCCCTGGGCTTCATCCCGGAGCTCCGTCAGATCGAACTCCCGCCCGAGACCGTGCTGCTGCTCTTCCTGCCCGTCATGCTGTTCCGCGAGGCGTGGACGACCTCTCTGAGGTCGGTGCGCCGGTCGCTGCGCTACATCATCCCCATGAGCACGCTTCTCGTCGTGGCATCCGCTTTCGCCGTCGCCGGGGTCGCGACGTGGATGGGGGTGCCGTGGGAAGCAGCCCTCGTGCTCGGTGCCGCAGTCGCTCCGCCCGACGCCACGGCCGTCGCAGCGCTCGGACGTCTGTTGCCCGCCAAGACCTTCATGAAACTCAAGGCCGAGAGCCTCACCAACGACGGCACCGCGCTCGTTCTCTACGCGATCGCCGTCGCCCTGCTGCTCGGTGACCAGATCACGCCGCTGCAGATCACCGGCATGGTGCTGCTGTCGTACCTCGGTGGCGCGGCGGCCGGTGTCGCGGTGGCGGCCGCCGCCTTCTTCGCCCTGCGCCGCATGCAGTCGACGCTCACGATCAACCTCACGATGGTGCTCGTCCCGTTCGTGTCGTTCCTCATCGCCGAACTCGTCGAGGCCTCGGGAGTGCTCGCCGTGGTGTTCGCCGGCCTCATCATGGCGTGGGTGTCGCCGCGGATCACGACCGCGATGTCGCGACGAGCGGCGGATGCCACGTGGCCCTTCGGCGTCTACCTGCTCAACGGTGCGCTCTTCGTGCTGATCGGGCTCGAGGTGCAACTCGTGCTGCACGAGATCTCGGGGTCGGAGATCGGTCTGCTGCTCCTGGTCACCGTTGCGGCGTGGGTCGCTCTCTTCGTCGTGCGGTACCTGTTCCAGTGGCTCTTCTCGCCGTTCTCGCGACCCGCCGCCGGATCATCGCGGTCGCTGAGGCATCGATCTCGCGTGGTGAGTACGGTGGCGGGATTCCGCGGCGCCGTATCGCTCGCGATCGCCCTGTCGGTGCCGGTCACCACGGCCGAGGGCGCACCCGTGGCCGGTCGCGACGCCATCGTGTTCGTCACGGCGGGCGTGATCGTGCTCACCCTGCTCGTCCAGGGTCCCCTGCTGCCCGCCGTGATCCGGTGGGCGAAGCTTCCGAACGACGACGCCGCGATTGAGGAGTACGAGCTCGCCGATCGCGCGATCTCGGGGGCCGCCCTCGCGGCCCTCGACGATCTGGCGACCGAGCACGGCATCAGCGATCGCGTGCGCGACCGTGCGCGACGCGAAGGCTACGAGCGTCTCGAGCTGGCGAACGCCCGCGCCATCGCGCGGCAACGCGCGATCGAAGAGCGCGACCTCGCCGAGCTCGACGCGTCGCTCGGCGATGACCCGTCATCGACGGGGCCAGTACCGCCGGATGGTCCCGAAGCCGAGCGTCGCCGCGCGGGCGCCGACAGCACGGCGGACAGCCCCGACGAGGCAGCGGCCTTCACCGGGCCCCTGCAGATGATCGCCGTGAGCGACGACATCGACGTCACCCAGCGCTCTCCCCTGCTTCGCCACAAGGAGGCGCAGCGACTGCGGCTGGCGGTTCTGGACCGCAAGCGCGAGGTGCTGCTGCGACTGCGCCGCGAGGGCACCATCGACGACCTCGTCGCGCGGAAGATTCTCGCGGGCCTCGACCTCGAGGAGATCCGCACGCGGGGGCTCGAGAAGGCGAGCGAGTAGGGGGATCGGCGGGATGTCCCGCGTCGTAATCAGCCCCCGACGGGACGGAGCACGTCTGCTGCGCGGTTGAGCGCCGCCTCTCCCCCGGTCTCGAGCACACCGCGCTCTTCGGGATGGTCGCGGAAGAAACGGACGATCGCCGCTA
>JAKOMY010000192.1 GCA_022702225.1 Microbacteriaceae bacterium
AGAACCTGCGCTCGCTCGCCGCTCCGGCCACGCTGTCGGGCTTCCTCGCCGGCATCACCGAGCCCGCGATCTACGGCATCAACCTCCCCCTCAAGCGCCCCTTCGCCTTCGGCGTCGTCGGCGGCGCGCTCGGTGGCGCGCTCATCGCGATGGGCGGCGTGTTCTCGAAGGCGTTCGTCGTGCCCTCCGGTCTGGCTCTTCCTGCCCTGCTCGGTAACGGCAACATGCTCATGCTCGGCATCGGTCTGCTCGTGGCCATCGCCGTCCCGTTCGTGCTGGTCGTGGTGTTCGGTTTCACGGACCCGGTCGACGCCGCCGCCCCCGCCACCCCGGCGGTCGCCACCGACACGGTGGTTCTCAGCCCGGTCGACGGCACCGTGGTGCCCCTCACAGAGGTTCCGGATGCCGCCTTCGCCGACGGCTCGCTCGGCAAGGGCGTCGCGATCCGTCCGACCTCGGGCGCGGTCTACGCGCCCTTCGACGGAACAGTCGTCGCGGCCTTCCCGACCGGTCACGCCGTGGGCCTGCGCGGAGTGGACGGCGTCGAACTGCTCATCCACGTCGGTCTCGACACCGTCAAACTCGGCGGCGAGCACTTCACGCTCAAGGTGCAGTCCGGCACCGAGGTGAAGGCGGGCGACCTGCTCGTCGAGTTCGACGGCGACGCGATCGAGAAGGCCGGCTACGACCTGATCACCCCGGTCATCGTCACCAACGGCGACCTGTACCCCGACGTCTCCGACGTGGCATCCGGGCCCCTCTCGCACGGCGAGACGCTGTTCCGCGCCATCTCGGTCGACTCCCTCTCCACCGCCCGCTGACTCCCTGGAGGCACAGAACATGACGAACACTCCTTTCCCCGACGGCTTCCTGTGGGGCGGCGCCACCGCCGCCAACCAGATCGAGGGCGCTTACGACGAGGACGGTAAGGGGTACTCGGTGCAGGACGTGATGCCGAAGGGTATCTCGGGTCCGCGCAGCGAGCAGCCGACGCCCGACAACCTCAAGCTCATCGGCATCGACCATTACCACCGCTACGCGGAGGACATCGCGCTCTTCGCCGAGATGGGGTTCGGCGTCTACCGCTTCTCGATCGCGTGGAGCCGCATCTTCCCGAAGGGCGACGAGACCGAGCCCAACGAAGCGGGCCTGGCGTTCTACGATCGCGTGCTCGACGAGCTCGAGAAGCACGGCATCGAGCCGCTCGTGACGATCTCGCACTACGAGACGCCGCTGCACCTGGCCGAGCAGTACGGCGGGTGGACCAACCGTGAGCTCATCGGGTTCTACGAGCGGTACGCGCGCACGCTCTTCGAGCGGTTCGGCGCCCGCGTGAAGTATTGGTTGACCTTCAACGAGATCAACTCCCTGCTGCACGCGCCTTTCATGAGCGGCGGCATCCCGATCCCTGAGGGCGGCGTTCCCGAGCAGCAGCTGTACCAGGCGATGCACCACGAGCTCGTGGCATCCGCCCGTGCCACCCGCATCGCCCGCGAGGTCGCCCCCGACGCGAAGGTCGGCTGCATGGTGCTGTCGATGCCGATCTACCCGCTGACGCCGTCGCCCGACGACGCCGTCGCCGTGATGGAGGCCGACCACGGCAACCTCGTCTACGGCGACGTGCACACCCGCGGCGCCTACCCGGGCTACTTCCTGCGGACGCTCCGCGAGAAGGGCATCGAGCTCGACATCACCGATGAGGACCGCGACGATCTGACCAACACCGTCGACTTCGTCTCGTTCAGCTACTACATGTCGATCGCCGAGACCGCCGACCCCGAGAAGAAGGTCGCCGGCCGCGGAAACCTCATGGGCGGCGTGCCGAACCCCACGCTCCCGGCGAGCGAGTGGGGCTGGCAGATCGACCCCGTGGGCCTGCGCCTGGTGCTGAACCAGTTCTGGGACCGGTGGCAGAAGCCGCTGTTCATCGTCGAGAACGGTCTGGGAGCGCGCGACCAGCTCGTCGAGGTCGACGGCGAGAAGACGGTCGTCGACGACTACCGCATCGCGTACCTCAACGACCACCTCGTGCAGGTCGGCGAGGCAATCGAAGACGGCGTGGAGGTGCTCGGCTACACCTCGTGGGGCTGCATCGACATCGTCAGCGCCAGCACCGCCCAGTTGAGCAAGCGATACGGTTTCATCTACGTCGACCGCAACGACGACGGCACCGGTTCGCTCGATCGCTACCGGAAGAAGTCGTTCGGCTGGTACGCCGACGTCATCCGATCCAACGGCGCGTCCCTCACGCGCTGATCCCCCTCATCGGATCGGCCCCGGGTCCCAGGACCCGGGGCCGATCCCCTTCTGGAGTGCACATGACCCGCATCGCCTTCCTCGACGTCGACGGAACGATCCTCGAGCACGGCTCGGTGATCGCGCCCTCGACGGTGACCGCCGTGCGCACGGCGCGCGAGAACGGCCATCTCGTGTGGCTCTGCACCGGTCGCTCCGCGGGAGACATCCACCCCGAGGTGCTGGCCATCGGCTTCGACGGGGCGATCACGAACGGGGGTGCGTACGCGACCCGCGGCGGCGATCCCGGCGAAGACGCCCCCGTCGTCGAACACCCCATGCCCCGCGGGGCCGTCGAGGAGCTCGAGCGCTACTTCGAAGCCCACGGCATCCACTACTTCCTCCAGACGCACGGCGGGGTGTACGCGAGCCCCGGGATGGGCCCCGTGATGACGGAGTACCGGCGCGAGCGCCACGAGCGTCGCGCGGCAGAACTCGAGGCGCAGGGCCTTCCGCCCGAACAACCGCTGTGGCGCGAGCCCCGCCCGGTGTCCGAGGTCGACCGCGACGCCGTCGCCAAGGCCGTGTTCGTCAGCCCCTCGACCGACACCGTCGCCCACGCGGCGGCGGAGTTGGGCGAAGACTTCCACGTCATCCCGGGTTCGATCCCCCTTCCCGGCGGCTCGAACGGCGAGATCGGTCAGGCCGGCGTCACCAAGGGCTCCGCGATCACCGCGGTGCTCTCCCAGCTGGGCCTGTCGGCGGCGGATGCCATCGGCATCGGCGACAGCTGGAACGACGTCGAGATGTTCGAGGTCGTCGGCACCCCCGTCGCGATGGGCAATGCCCCCGCCGAGTTGCAGCGCCTCGCCGGTCGGGTGACGACGGCGGTGCTCGACGACGGCGTGCACAATGCGTTCGAGGACCTGGGCCTGATCTGAGCCCGGCTCACCTCCCCGAGATCGCCCCGCCTCCTCCGCCCGCAGGGCTGACTCGCTCCCCCGGCCGCCCTCACGCGCGCAGAAACGCGATCAGCTCACGCAAACACGAGCACAGCGCGTTTCTGCGCGCGAACGGCGTTTATGCGGGGGATGACCCCGCGATCAATCGAGGAAGATGTCCGGGTACAGCGCCGTGTCCGGGGTCCCCGGCACGGCGGCGTACTTGCCGAAGTCGGTGACTCCGGCGCGCTCGAGCACGTCCTCGACGATCAGCGTCTGCCCGGTCACCTCGCGCGACGGAGCGCACAGCACCTCGTACGCGGCATCCGCGTAGATCTCGGGCGTGCGCGAGACGGCCATGAGGCGGTCGCCGCCGATGACGTTCTGCACCGCCGCGGTCGCGATCGTCGTGCGCGGCCACAGCGTGTTCGCGGCGATCCCGTCGCTCGCGAACTCCGACGCCAGGCCGAGGGTCGCCATCGTCATGCCGAACTTCGCGAGGCTGTAGCCCGTGTGCGCGCCGAGCCACTTGGGCGTGACGTTCAGCGGCGGCGACAGCGAGAGGATATGCGGGTTCTCGGCATCCTTCAGCTGGGGCACCGCGGCCCGGGACAGCAGGAACGTCCCGCGCACGTTGACGTCCTGCATGAGGTCGTACTTCTTGGTCGCGAGGTCCAACGAGCCCGACAGATCGATCACGCTGGCGTTGTTGACGACGATGTCGATCCCGCCGAACTCGCCCACGGTGCGAAGAACCGCCTCGGTGATCGAGGCTTCGTCGCGGACGTCGCCCACGATCGGCAGCGCCTGCCCGCCGGCCGCGCGGATCTCCTCCGCGGCGGTGTGCACGGTGCCGGGGAGCTTCGGGTGCGGGGTGTCGGTCTTGGCGAGCATCGCGATGTTCGCGCCGTCGCGGGCGGCGCGCAGCGCGATGGCGAGGCCGATCCCGCGGCTCCCGCCCGACATGAGGATGGTCTTTCCCGAGAGCGTCACGAGCGTCCTTTCGTGGAGGCGGCGGCGAACGCGGCAACCCGCGCCTGCGCCTCGGGGGTATCGAAGGCGGCGCCGATGGTGGCGGCCTCGTCGTCGAGGTTCTCACCGAACGACCGTCCGGCGCCCACGCGCACCAACCGCGTCGCCTGTCCGAACGCCGCGGTCGCGCCGTCGAGCCAGAAGCGCGCGATCTCCTCGACGCGGGTGCTCAGGGCTCCGGATGCCACGACCTCGGCCACCAGACCCCACTCCCGCGCCTCCGCGGCATCGAGCATGCGGTCCTGCAGCAGCAGCTGCAGCGCGCGACGCTGGCCGATCGCGGCGGGGAGCAGGGTGGACACACCCAGGTCGGGCGTCAGCCCGATGTTGGCGTAGCGGCTGACGAAGCGGGCGTTCTCGCTCGCGACGACGTAGTCGGCGGTCAGCATGAGCCCGAGTCCGCCGCCGGCGACCGCGCCCTGGACGGCGGCGACCATCGGCAGCGGCGCTTCGGCGAAGGTGCGGATACCGTCGTGGATCGCCCGAGCGGTCTCGGTCACCTCGGCGCCCGACGAACCGGTGGTCGCCATGGCCACCACGTCGCCTCCCGCGCAGAACGCGGGGCCCGTGGCATCCAGGATCACCGCTCCGACGGAGGGGTCGGAGGTGACCTCGTGCGCGACCTCTCGCCAGCGCGCGGCCATAGGGAAGTCCATCGCGTTGAGCGAGGCGGGGCGGTCGAAGGTGACGCGGGCGAGCCCGTCGTCGATGTGGAGCAGGATGCCGTCGGTCATTTCGGTGCCATTCTGATCGCGCCGTCGAGTCGGATGGTCTCGCCGTTGAGGTAGCCGTTGTCGGCGATCGCGAGCACGAGGCGCGCGTACTCGTCGGGGGCGCCGAGGCGCGACGGGTAGGGCACCTGCTGCCCGAGGGAGTCCTGCGCCGCCTGTGGCAGGCCCTTGAGCATCGGCGTCTCCATGATGCCGGGGGCGATGGTCACGACCCGGATGCCGTAGCGCGCGAGCTCACGGGCGATGGGGAGCGTCATGGCGTGCACGCCGCCCTTGCTCGCCGAGTACGCGGGCTGACCGATCTGTCCGTCGAAGGCCGCGACGCTCGCGGTGTTCACGATGACGCCGCGGTCGCCGCCCCCGGTCGGTTGGGTCTTCGCCATGACGGCGGACGCCTGCGCGATGACGTTGTAGGTGCCGATGAGGTTCACGCGGATGACGCGCTCGAAATCCTGCAGAGAAGAAGGGGCCCCGTCGCGATCGAGCACCTTGGCCGGCGGGGCGATCCCCGCGCAGTTCACGACGACGCGCAGGGGCCCGGCCTCGGCGGCGCGAGCTGCCGCGGCGGCGATCTGCTCGGCATCGGTCACATCGGCGGCGGCGAAGGAGCCGCCCAGCTCCTCGGCGATCGCGGCGCCGTTCGACGACGGCAGGTCGACGACGGTGACACGGGCTCCGGCCTCCGTGAGCCGGCGCGCGGTAGCGAGACCGAGTCCCGAGGCACCGCCGGTGACGAGGGCGGATGCTCCTGCGATATCCATGCGTTCTCCTTCGAAGCTGAAACCGAGTATCACTTTAGTCGAGACTCAGGACCGCGACGAGCCTCTCTTCCTCCTCGCGGAGCGCCCCTGCTGCGTGCGGATCGCCCCGGTGGCGGTGCCGTCCACGAGCAGGATGGTCTGCTCGGGCTCCCACCCGTAGACGTTCCGCAGGCGTGCGCCGAGCGCCGAGACCGCATCGGGCACCATGGTCTCGGTCCCGCGGGGCACGTCGGCGGCGCCGGGATCGAGATCGCGTGCGGCGGAGCGCAGGTCGGCGACGAGCCCCCGCATGCGATCGGGACCATAGGCGGCGGATGCCAGGTTCCAATCGCCCACGACGACCGTCGCCCCCGCCGGACAGTGCGCGGGCTCCGTCTCGACGCGCGGACCGAAACGTACGCGCACCACCGCCGCACCGATCGCGACGACGGCGAGAGCGCCGAGGATCGTCGCGGGGGCGAAAGAGAAGGCGTAGCGATACAGCGGCGAGTCCCAGCCGATGACGACGCCCACCATCGCACGCGACAGCGAGTAGACGGCGAACAGAGCGGTCGCCAGGGCGATCACGCGAAGGGGGCCGAAGGGCTCGACGCGAGAGTGGGCGGCGACCCAGGCGCACGCGCCGCAGGCGGTGGCGAGGGCGACGGCCTTCACCGCGAGAGAGTTCGGGAGCGGCACCGTGGCGGTCACCACGGCGACGACGAGCACGAGGGCGAGGATCACCGCCGAGATCCTCCGCGCGCGCCGCCCCTCGAGGGCGCTCAGCGCGATGATGAGCAGGGCGGGCGCGAGTATCATCCCCACGTCCCCGAGAACGAGGGTCAGGATGCCACCGCCCGCGCCGTAGATGAAGTACATCGCGCTGGAACCGGCCGCCGTCACCCCCGCGACGGCGGCGAACCGCAAGAAGAGCGTCGTGGGGCCCGGGGTTCCGCAGCGCGGCATGGCGACGAACATCACGGCGCCCGCGACGGCCACACTCACCGCGAGTATCCCGAACGACAATCCCATGGCATCCCCCGTGCTCATTCTGTCGATGTCGGAACCGTTCGTCTCCGGCGCGCATTCCTTTTCCCCAGGATCCGAGCGTCCTGCTCCACGCCGCACCGTCCTCCGCACCGCGTGGTTCCCGCGCACGCCTAGGCTCGACGGGTGAATCTCCCCGGTTTCCGCATCGACAGGGTGGATGTCGACGATCCCCGCGCCGTGACGCTCCGAGGCGTCTTGGACGCCGACCTCGACGAGCGGTATCGCGACGCCGATGCCGAGGACTCCCCCGAGGTCGCCGCGAAGCGCGCCGAGGCGCTCGCCGTCCACGCCGAGCAGGTCGTCGCCACCCTCTTGGCGATCGACGCGGACGACACCCCGCTCGGGCACGTCATCCTGCGCCGCCTGGGCGACGAATGGGAGCTCAAGCGCCTCGTCGTCGTGCCCGCGGGCCGTCGACGCGGCATCGGCTCGGCGCTCACCGCCGAGGTCGTCGACCTCGCCCGACGCGCTGGCGCACGGCGCGTCATCCTGCAGAGCGGGCGCATGCAGCCCGAGTCGCTGCGCGTGTACGCCGCCGCGGGGTTCACGCCGATCCCCGTATACGAGCCGTATCTCGAGACCATGCCGCGCTCGCTCTGCTTCGAGTACGTCTTCTGAGCCGCCCGCTCCGCATCGAGCGCCCATGACGCACCGCGTCGTCGGCCACCCTCGCGACGTCATCGGCCCCCCGGCGGGGACCTACGTCCCCACCACCCGGAACGCCCCCGACAGCACCGCCGCCGCGAGGGCGACGACGATGAGCGCGACCGAGGCGCCCAGGGCCACGGCATCCCGAGACGAGAGTGTCGACGGACGCGCCCAGGTCCGTTCGATGTCGGACCCGAACCCGCGGGCTTCCATCGCGGTGGCCAGTTTCGTGCCGCGACGCACGGCGAAGACGAGCAGCACGAACGCCATCGAGAAGAAACGCCGGATCGCCCCGCGGTCGCCCAGGCCCCGGGCGCGGCGGGCGAGGCTCATCGTGCGCCAGTCGTCGACGAACAGCCCGACCGTGCGGGCACCCGCGAGCACCCCCAGCACGAAACGGCTGGGCAGCTTCGCCACCTGCGCGAGGGCGTCGGCGAGCTCGGTGGGGTCGGTGCGGGCGAAGAGCAGGATGATCGGCATGGCCAGGGCCACGACGCGCACCAGTACGGCCAGCGACAGGGCGATGGAGTCGTCGCTGACCGTGGCGAAGAGGAAGGTGCCGTAGACGGTTCCGCCCGGCCGGGCGTAGAGCAACATGCTCACCGCGGCGACGGGGGCGAAGACGATCACCGGCACCAGACGTCTCAGGACGGTTCCGTAGGCCACCCCCGTCAGCGGTACGCACAGCAGCTCGAGGATCAGGGCCGTCCCCGCGCTCACCGCGTCGATCGAGACCAGCAGGGGAACCGCGAGCACGAGCACCATCGCGACCTTGGTCACGGGGTTCACCCCGTCGAGCCAGGCCGTCCGCGGGCGTTCGACGGCGAGGGCGGTCACGCGGCGTCCCCCAGCCGGATGCGGTGCTGCCCGAGGTGACGAACCACGTCCGCATCGTGCGTGACGGCGACGACCGTGCGCCCGCGCTCGATCTCCCGCTGGAGCAGGGCGACGAGCTCGATCCAACCGCGACGGTCCTGGCCGAAGGTCGGCTCATCGAGAACGAGGACGGCGGGAGAGGCGGCGAGCACCGTGGCCACCGACAGTCGTCTCTTCTGGCCTCCCGACAGCGTGAACGGGTTCGCAAGCGCGAGGGATGCCAGATCGAGACGCTCCAGCAGTTCGTCGACGATGCGGTCGACCTCGGCCGGCGCCTTGCGCAGAGCGCGGGGTCCGACGGCGAGCTCGTCGCGCAGGGTCGAGGCGAGGAACTGGTGCTCGGGCTCCTGGAAGACCGTGCCGATGCGGGTCAGCAGCTCCGTCGACCTCCAGCGAGAGGGGCGGCGACCCCCGCGCGCCGAGAGCTCCTCGGCGGCGACGACCTCGCCCGCCAGTTCGGGGAGGAGCCCCGCGAGGGTCAGCGCGAGGGTGGACTTTCCCCCGCCGTTCGGTCCCGTGATCACGGTTCCGGCACCGCGGGGAAGGGCGAGGTCGAGCCCGGACGCGACGACCGTGTGCCTCTCACGCCCGGTCGACAGCGCGGACGCCCGCAGAACGGCATCCGGTGTCGAGGCGGGCTCGAGTACGGGAAGGTCGACCGGGCGCTGCGGTACCCACACCCCCGCCGCGGCGAGCGCGTCGCCGTGCTCGGCGAAGACGCGGTCGGGAGGGCCGTCGGCGAGAACGCCGCCACCCGGAGCGAGGACGACGACGCGGGTCATCAGGTCGGCCCAGACGGCGGTGCGGTGCTCGATGAGCACGAGGGTGGTGCCCTCGCGCGCGACGACCCGTTCTACGGCGCGGCGGACTTCGGCGACGCCCTCGGGGTCGAGGTTGGCGGTGGGCTCGTCGAGGAGCAGCAGTCCCGGTCGCATCGCCAGCACCCCCGCCAGGGCCAGACGCTGCTTCTGCCCACCCGACAGCGCCTTCGTGGGGCGGTCGAGGGGGACGGCGAGCCCCACGGATGCCAGGGCCTCCGCCACCCGCGTCGGGATCTCGGCCGCCGGGACGCCGAGGTTCTCGCAGCCGAAAGCGACGTCGTCGCCCACTTTCGACAGCACGATGCCCGCCTCGGGGTCCTGCAGCACGAGGCCGATGCGCCCGCGCTGAGCCTCGGGCGCGCCCCCGTCGACGAGGATCCGGCCGCTGACCTCACCCTCGTCGGCGCCGCCGAGCAGACCCGCCAGCCCCGCGAGCAGGGTCGACTTGCCGGCTCCCGAGGCCCCGAGCAGCAGCACACGCTCTCCGGGCTCGATGACGAGATCGACCTCGCGCGTGGCGGGCAGCCTCCGACCGGCGTAGCGCCAGCCCCAGCCCTCGACGTCGACGCGTGCGGGGCCCCGCATCAGACGTCGCGACGCGCTTCCCGGCCCGCGGCGAAGCGACTGAGCGCCCCGGTGGCGGCGAGGGCGCGCACGAGCAGCCAGCCGACGAGACCGGCCAGCAGGGCACCCGAGACGGCGAGGGTACCGAGGTAGATGAGGTTGAACTCGAGCGACTTCACGATGTTGGGCGTGAGGAACAGCTCCAGCACCCAGGCCCCGACACCGGCGCCGACACCCGCGAGCATCGCGACGGGCAGCGTGAAACGCACGTAGAGGAAGGCGAGGAAGATCAGCTCGGCACCGAGGCCCTGGGCCAGGCCCGAGAAGATCGTGGTCACGCCCCACACGTTGCCGATGAGCGCCGACACGATCGCCGCGATCAGCTCGACGAGCAGCGCCGCCCCGGGCTTGCGGATGACGAGGCCGCCGATGACGCCGCCGATCAGCCAGATGCCGACGGCGATCCCGCCGAGACCCGGGGTGAGGCCGTCCATCGCGGTGAACCAGAGGCCGCCGACGGTGTTCCAACCCCAGAAGAGCAGGCCGATCGCAACGCCCAGGACGGCGGCGACGACGATGTCGACGACGCGCCACGAGAAGCGGTTCGTCGCGGCGACCGATGAACGGTTCGCGGGGGCAGACGTGGACGTGTGCATTTCTCTCCTCCCTGCGCCGGCATGATCCGGATCAGGTTCGACGGTCGAAGCGTGGATTCGCTTCCTCTCAGCCCGGCTCACCGGACTCCCGTGGTTGTCGTGATGAGTATAGAGGGGTGTCGCGGGGTAGCGTGGGCGGGTGCACGAGCAGACCCCGGCCTCACGGCGTGCGCTGCGTGCCCAGGACTCCTCGCCTCGCGCGGCGACCTCCGGCGACTTCGGCCCCGCTCTGTCGACGACGGGCGAGCTCGGCCCCGCCCTCGAGCTTCCGGATGCCACGTCCCCTGCCCTGCGGTCGGGGGAGGCGGAGCAGGCTGGCGCGGTGGCGGATGCCGCGGTGAGCGAGCCCCCGGCATCCGAGGTCTCCTCCGGTGAGGCTCGCGCCACACCTTTGCCGGTCGCGCTCGGGGCGCTGCTCTGGGTCGATCCCGACGAAGCGGGAGCCCCGCGACCGACCCCGACGTTCGTCGTGTCGGGGGCCACCTCCCGCTCGGTCGACCTGCTCGCGGGTGCGCGTCGGCCGGTGCTGCGCCCCGGAACGATCATCCCCACGCTGCTCTTCGTGCTGATCATCGCCGCCTACGCCGCGACGACGCTGCTCTGGCCGCTGAACGCCGTCATGCCGACGACCCGGGCGGTCGCCGTGCAGCCGATCGCTGCTCCGGCGGCGGTTCCGGCGTGGCCCGCCGAGGGCGAAGCGGCGATCGCGCTCGACGGAATCCCCGACACGCTGTCGTCGTCGGCCAGCGCTCCCGAGTCGATCGCGAGCATCACCAAGGTCGTCACGGCACTCGTCGTTCTCGATCGACTGCCGCTCGCCCCGGGAGAACAGGGCAAGAGCTACACCTTCACGCAGGCCGACAGCGCGGACTACTGGCAGTACCGGGCCCGCGGGGAGTCGTCGCTCGACGTTCCCGTCGACGGCAGCCTCACCCAGCTGCAGATGCTGCAGGGCATGCTCATCGCCTCCGCCAACAACTACGCGCAGCGCCTGTCGACAGACCTCTTCGGGACGGATGCCGAGTTCGCGGCCGCCGCGACCCAGTACCTCGCGGAGCGGGGCATCGAGGGCATCACGATCGTGAACCCCACCGGGATCGAAGCCGGCAACACCGCCACCCCGGCCGCGCTCATCGCACTGGCCGAGCGGGCGCTCGCCAATCCCGTGATCGCCGAGATCGTGCGCACCCCGGAGCTGACCCTGCCCGGAGCCGGCACGTTCAAGAACGGCAACGCGCTGCTGGCCGACCCCGGAGTGATCGGGGTGAAGACGGGCACGCTCGATGCGTGGAACCTGCT
>JAKOMY010000193.1 GCA_022702225.1 Microbacteriaceae bacterium
GCGAGGGCGGGCACTCCGAGGACCTCGGAGAGAAGGGCGGCGACGTCGACGTCGTGCCAGCCGGGCATACGCGACGGCGCGACGAGCCGGCCGGTCTCCGCCGACACCGGCCCGGGCAGCGCGATCGCGGCGCCCGTCACCGTGGGGGCGCCGTTCGCCTTCGCCAGCGCGCCGAGCTCTTCTGCGACGCGGCGCAGAACGGCATCCGGACCCTCCGCCAGATCCAGCACGAGGTGGCGATGGGCGAGGGGGGTGCCGGCGTAGTCGACGAGCCCGACCGTGCTGCGCTCGACTCCGAGATCGATGCTGGCGACCGTGCCGAGGTCGCCGCGGATGGCGAGACGGCGGGGTCGGCGACCGCCTCGCGAGTCGTCGGTGCCGTCTTCGACGATGACACCGGACGCGATCAGCGGATCCACGCGTGCCGTGACGGTCGAGGGGGACAGCCCCGTGTGTGCGGCGAGCTCAGCGCGCGATCGTGCGGCGCCCGTGCGCAACGGCGTCAGCACCGCGAGGGTCTGCGAGCTGAAGGACGGCAGGGCGACGGATTGAGGCTGCACCCCTGCAGCTTAGTCCAAACTTGGAGTATCTGTCTCGAATTATCTCTGTAACATGGCGTCGTTAGTTTGATTTCACCAACGACGCGGAAATCTCCTCCCGCGTCGGCTGTACCCGACATCGCGGCGAGTCCGCGGGAAGGATCTGCGCCCGTGTCGACGCCCGCATCACCCTCCGCCCCGGCGGCGGCGCCCCTCGTGGCGGTCCGCGAGGTGCAGAAGCACTTCGGTGACCACCACGTGCTCAAGGACATCGATCTCGACGTCGCCCGCGGCGAAGTCGTCGTGATCGTCGGCCCGTCGGGCTCGGGCAAGTCGACCCTCTGCCGGTGCTTGAACCGCCTCGAGACCATCACTTCGGGCACCATCGCGATCGACGGCGTGCCCCTGCCGAGCGAAGGCCGCGGTCTCGCCGACCTTCGCGCCGAGGTGGGCATGGTCTTCCAGTCGTTCAACCTGTTCGCGCACCGCACGGTGCTCGACAACGTCGCCCTGGCCCCGCGCATCGTGTCGAAGGTGCCGCTGAAGAAGGCACGCGAAGAGGGTCTCGCCCTGCTCGACCGCGTGGGCATCGCCGACAAGGCCGACCGCTTTCCCGGCGAGCTCAGCGGCGGTCAGCAGCAGCGCGCCGCGATCGCCCGCGCGCTGGCGATGAAGCCCAAGCTCATGCTGTTCGACGAGCCGACCTCGGCCCTCGACCCCGAGATGGTCAGCGAGGTGCTCGACGTGATCACCTCGCTCGCCGAAGAAGGAATGACGATGGTCGTCGTCACGCACGAGATGGGTTTCGCCCGGCGTGCTGCCGACCGCGTCATCTTCATGGACGACGGCCGCATCGTCGAAGACACCACCCCCGAGCGCTTCTTCACCCGCGCCGAGAGCGACCGCGCGCGGGCGTTCCTGTCGAAGATCCTCGCCCACTGACATCCTCCCCGCCCCCGACGCGGCTCGCGCCGCACGCACCAGCAACCGAAAGGCAGTACCCGTGATCTCCTCTCGCTCGATCCTTCGCCGAGGCCTCGTCCTCTTGGCGTCCGCGGCCACGGTCGCGTCTCTCGCCGCGTGCTCGTCCGGCACCGCGGCCGTCCCCGGGTCCGACCCCAGCGCCTCGGCCAAGGCCAGCAGCCTCGAAGAGGTCTACGCCAACGCCCCCGTCGCCGACGCCGCGGCCCTCATCCCGGACTCGACGATGGCCAAGATCAAGGCGCGCGGCAAGCTCATCGTCGCGGAGGCCCTCGACGCTCCCCTGCTGTCGCAGCAGGACCCCACCAACCCCGAAGACGTCCAGGGCTTCGACGCCGACCTCGCGAAGATGCTGGCCATCTACATCCTGGGCGAGCCCAACGTCGAGATCGTCCCGCCGGCATCCGAGACGCGTGAGGCCCTCCTCGCCAACGGCACCGTCGACGTCGTCTTCAACACGTACACGATCACCGAGAAGCGCGCCGAGCAGGTCGATTTCGCGGGCCCCTACCTCGAGTCGGGTCTGGCCGTCGCCGTCCGCAGCGACAACACCGACATCAACGGCATCGACGACCTGGGCGGCAAGACCGTCATCGTCGGCGCGAACACCCCGGCCGTCACGGCCGTGCCCGAGAAGCAGCCCACCGCGACCATCGTGAGCTTCGCCACCGACCCGCAGGCCCTCCAGGCCCTGACCCAGGGCCGCGGCGACGCGTACGTGCAGGACTTCACCCTGCTCGCGAGCCACGCCATCGACGACAAGAGCATCAAGGTCGTCGGCCAGCCCTTCACCAGCGAGGCGTACGGCATCGGCCTGAAGAAGGACGACGCGCAGTTCAAGTCGTTCATCAACGACTGGCTGAAGAAGATCCAGGACGACGGCTCCTGGGCCAAGATCTGGGACGCCACCCTGGGCTCGGCCGTCGAGACGAGCGCTCCGACTCCCCCCGCGATCGGCAGCGTTCCCGGCTCCTGAGCCACCGACCGACCGGCGCCCGTTCCGCACATGGCGGGCGCCGGTCTCCCTCTTCCCTCCCGCTCTCCTGAGGACCCCATGGACTTCTTCGCCTCGAGCGCCGGACCGATCGCGCAAGCGCTCGGAACGACGATCCTGCTCGCCGTCTCGGCCGGCATCGGGTCGATCGTGCTGGGCACGCTCGTCACCGCCGCGCGCATCAGCCCCGTGCCGGTGCTGCGCTGGGCCGCCTTCGCCTACGTGCAGTTCTTCGTCAACGTGCCGCTTCTGGTGCTGCTGGTGCTGGCGGTCTTCGCCTTGCCGGATGCCGGATTCCTCCTGCCCCTGACCCCGACGGCCATCATCGTGCTCACTCTCTACGAAGCGGCGTATGTCGCCGAGGCCGTGCGAAGCGGAGTGAACACCGTGAGCCGGGGCGAGATCGAGGCCAGCCGGGCGCTGGGCTTCTCGCTCGGTCAGACGCTGCGCGTGCTCGTCATCCCCCAGTCCTTGCGGGCCGCGATCCAACCGATCGGCAACGTCATGATCGCCCTCACCATGAACACCGCCCTGGCCGCCGCGGTGGGCGTCGTCGAGCTGACGAGCGCGGCCAACAAGCTCAACCTCGTCGAGGCTCAGCCCATCCTGATCTTCACCGCGGCGGGGCTCATCTACATGGTGCTCGCGCTGGCGATCGGCCTCACCGCCGGCCGCCTCGAGAAGAAGCTGAGGATCCGCCGATGACCTCCACCCTTTCGCTCTACGACGAGCCGGGACCCCGCACCCGCCGACGCATCCTCATCTGGTCGGTCGTCAGCGCCGTCGTCATCCTGGGTCTGATCACCCTCGCCCTCGTGCAGTTCGCGTCGAAGGGCCAGCTCGACAGCGACCGCTGGCTGCCGTTCCTCGACATCGCGATCTGGGAGTACCTCGGCGTCGGTCTGCTCGGCACGCTGCAGGCCGCTGCCCTGACCGCCGTGTTCGGCTTCGTGCTCGGCCTGCTGCTCGCGCTCGGGCGCCTCAGCCGCGTCCGCTGGATCAGCTGGCTCTGCACCGCCTACATCGAGATCGCCCGTACGGTCCCCGTGCTGCTGCTGATCTACCTCATGCTCTTCGGTCTTCCCCAGCTCGGCCTGAACTTCCCGGTGCTGTGGAAGCTCGTCATCCCGCTCACGATCGCCAATGCCGCGGCCTTCGCCGAGATCATCCGCGCGGGCGTCCTCGCCCTCCCGCGCGGGCAGGCCGAAGCCGGTCTCAGCCTCGGCATGACCCGCTGGCAGGTCGACCGCAAGGTGGTCCTTCCGCAGGCCCTGCGCTTCGTCGCGCCCTCGCTCGTGGTGCAGCTGGTCAGCCTTTTGAAGGACACCTCGCTGGGCTACATCGTCGCGTTCACCGAGCTGCTGTACCGCGGCCAGGTGCTGTCGAGCTTCAACGGCCTGCTCATCCAGACCTTCGTGGTCGTGACCGTGATCTTCCTCGCGCTCAACGGCGGCCTCTCGGGTCTCGCCGCCCGCCTGCAGAAGCGACCGGGCCGCCGCAGCCTCGCGACCCCCGCGAAGGTCGCTCCGGCCGGTCTCACCACCCCGAACGCCCCCGTCGACCGCTGACCCGCCCTTCCGCCCCGGCATCGAAAGAACCACCCATGACGTCCCTTCCCCCCGTCCCCTCCCCGCTGGCCGACCTCGCCGTCGTCATCCGTTCGGGTGTCGTCGAGAGCCGCCACCTCGGGTCGATCGCGGCCCTGGCGGCCGACGGATCGGTGGCCTGGCAGACCGGAAGCGGTGAGCAGATCCTGCCCCGCTCCACGGTCAAGCCCGTGCAGGCCCTCGCCTGCCTGCTCGCCGGTGCGGACATCGACGGCGCCGATCTCGCCATCGCCGCGGGCAGCCACACCGGCGAAGACGTGCACGTCGACGTCGTTCGCGACCTGCTGACCCGTGCGGGCCTCGACGAGAGCGCCCTCGCGTGCCCGGTCGACTGGCCCGAAGACGAGCCCACGCGCGAACGCCTCATCCGCGACGGCGAGCAGCGCTCACGTGTGCGCATGAACTGCTCCGGCAAGCACGCCGCGATGCTCCTCGCGTGCGCGGTCAACGGGTGGGACACCGCGACCTACCTCGACCCCTCGCACCCCCTGCAGCAGCTCGTGCGGTCGACGCTCGAGCGCCTCTCGGGCGAGACGGTCGCGTACGACGCCGTCGATGGGTGCGGCGCTCCGCTGTTCAGCGTCTCGCCGCTGGGCATCGCCCGCATCTTCCGTGCTCTCGTGACGGCTGCCCCCGGCACGCCGGAGCGGAGGGTGGCGGATGCCATGCGCTCCTTCCCCCGTTTCGTCGGCGGGGACCACCACGCCAACACCGACGCCATGCTGCGGGTGCCGGGGCTGCTGTCGAAGGGCGGCGCCGAGGGCGTGATCGGCATGGCCACTGCCGACGGTGCGGCGGTGTCGATGAAGATCCTCGACGGCAACCCCCGCGCGACGACCCTTGTCGCCTTGACCGTCCTCGAGGCGCTCGGCGCCGACATCTCGAGCGCGGGCGACCTCGTCGACCTGCCGATCCTCGGTGGCGGCGTTCCCGTCGGGTCGATCCAGGTCGGCGGCGACGTCCGCGCCTGGCTCGACGCCTCGATCGCTGCGGACACCGCACCGTGACGACCGCCGCAGGCCCGGCATCCCTCGTCGAGAAGTCCCCCGCGGGCGCCCGCGCTCTCGTGGAGATCTGTGTCGACGATCTCGCGGGGGTGCTCGCCGCCGAGCGCGCGGGCGCCGACCGCGTCGAACTCTGCGCCGACCTGCTCGAGGGCGGCACCACCCCCAGCTTCGGAATGATCGAGTCGGTCCTCGCCTCGGTGCAGCGTGTGGGCGTGCAGGTCATGGTCCGTTCGCGCGGCGGAGACTTCGTGTACTCCGCCGACGAGCTGCGCGTGATGCAGACGGACGCGCGCGCCATCGCCGTCCTCGCTCGGACCAGCAGCGTGCCCGTGGGCATCGTCTTCGGGGCACTCACCGCCGACGGGCACGTCGATGAACAGGCTCTCGATGCGATCCGCGCGGCGGCTGGCGAGGTGCCGATCACCTTCCACAAGGCTTTCGACGACACCGCCGATCTGTTCGACGCCTACGACACCCTCGCCCACCACGGCGTCGTCCGCGTGCTCACCTCGGGCGGCAAGGCCACGGCCCGCGAGGGAGCCGACGTGCTCGCCGGGCTCCGCGCGCGGTCGGAGGGCACCCGGATGCCGGCGGTGCTCGTCGGCGGTTCGGTCCGGGCCCACAACGTGGCGGCGCTCCTCGAGCGCACCGGCGCCCGCGAGGTGCACCTGCGCGCGCAGGTCGAGTCCGGCCGCGGGCACCTCGTCACCGACGAGTCCGCGATCCGCGAGACGGTCCGCGCCGTGTCTAAGAACACCCTCGCGTCGCACCCGGCCGTGATCGCGGTCGACATCGGCGGCACCTCCGCCAAGGGCGCCCTCGTCGACATCGACGGGCACGTGCTGCAGAGCTCCCGCGTCGCGACCGGCGGCTCGGGAGCCGAGACGGTCACGCGCATCGCCGAGCTCCTCAACGATCTCATCGCGGGAGCCGAGAGCCTGGGCCGCTCGGTCGTGGGGGCGGGTGTCGTCAGCCCCGGTCTCATCGACAGCGCCACCGGCACCGTCCGTTACGCCTCGACGCTCGGATGGACCGACGTCCCCCTCGCCCGGCTCCTGTCGGATGCCACCGGGCTCCCCGTCGCCGTCGACCACGATGTGCGGGCGGCCGGTGCGGCCGAACGGGCCTACGGCGCCGCCGCCGGCTCGCGCAACGTCGTCTTCGCCGCGATCGGCACCGGGGTCGCGGCATCCCTCACCTCCGACGGCCGCGCGGTCGAGGGGGCCATCTCGGGGGCCGGAGAACTGGGGCACATCCCGGTCGTGCCGGGCGGCGAGCTCTGCGCGTGCGGGCAGCGCGGCTGCCTCGAGGTGTACTTCTCGGGCGCGGGGCTGGCTCGGCGGTACGCGGCGAGCGCCCCGGTGTCCGACGGGGAGGCTCCGGATGCCGCGGCCATCATCGCCCGCATCGACACGGATCCCGTCGCCGCACGCGTCTGGTCGGAGGGGCTCGACGCCCTGGCCACCGGGCTCGCGACCCTCACGCTGCTCGTCGATCCCGAGGTGATCGTGCTCGGCGGCGGCGTCGCGCAGGCCGGTGACGCGTTTCTCGAGCCCCTCCGCGAGCGTCTGTCCGCGGCTCTCGCGTGGCGCGAGGCCCCGCGCCTGACGACCGCCGCCCTCGGCACGCACGCCGGCCGGATCGGAGCCGCGATGCTGGCCTTCGAGGCGGCGCAGCGACCCGAGGTCGTCCGCTCGTGGACCGCGCCTGTCATCCTGGCTGA
>JAKOMY010000203.1 GCA_022702225.1 Microbacteriaceae bacterium
GACGCTTCGGCGGGCCGGCGCGCCTGCGCATGCTCGACGCCCTGGTCGCGGCATCCGGTTCGCTCTCGGTCAGCGAGATCGGCGAGGCCGTCGGCGTCGACCAGCCGCGGGCCTCGCGCCTCGTGCAACAGGCCGCGCAGATGGGTCTGGTCGCGCGCGAGCCCGACCCCGACGACGCTCGTCGCACGCGCGTGCGCCTCACTCCCGAGGGCGAGAGGCTCGTGTCGGGTTTCCGGGGACGAAGGCGGGATGCCGTGCGCTCGGCACTCGAGTCCTTCAGCGACCCCGAGCGCGTGGAGTTCGCCCGACTCTTGGCGAAGTTCGCCGATTCCTGGCCCCGCGACTGAGGCCGCGGGGCGTAGCTCGCGGCATCCGGCACTTTGCCACGCAGTCACGCGCTCCGCACGGGTCGCACGGTCGGGGTCGCCGGGCTCGCGCGAAGCATGTGGCACGACCGGCGCCCCGGACCTCGGCCGGCGCGGGATCAGGCGATGACGGCCGGCTTCGCCTTCACCGGGATCAGCAGCAGCAGCCCCGCGCCGAGGATCAGCACGATGCCCAGGATGCCGAGGCGCGTGTCGCCCGTCAGCCCGACGAACAGCGC
The DNA here is from genome assembly GCA_022702225.1 of Microbacteriaceae bacterium. Classification (GTDB taxonomy): domain Bacteria; phylum Actinomycetota; class Actinomycetes; order Actinomycetales; family Microbacteriaceae; genus Microbacterium. The sequence goes on from JAKOMY010000203.1 coordinate 605, forward strand.
GAACAGGCCCGGGGCGAGGAACGACACGGCGCGACCGGTCGTGGCGTAGAGGCCGAAGATCTCGCCCTCGCGCCCCTCGGGGGCGACGCGCGCGAGGAACGACCTGCTCGCCGACTGCACCGGACCGACGAAGGCGCACAGGCCGAGGCCCACGATCCAGAACGCGGTCTGCGAGGTGCCGATGAACAACACCGCGCTGCCGAGCACGATGAGTCCGATGAGCGAGGCCATGATGACGCGCTTGGGTCCGAACCGGTCGTCCAGGCGTCCGGCCGCGAAGGTGCTGATACCGGCGACGACGTTCGCCGCGACGGCGAAGTACAGCACCTGCGTCGAGCTGAACCCGAAGACCTGCGCGGCGATGATCGCCCCGAAGGTGAAGACGCCCGTCAGCCCGTCGCGGAACACCGCGCTGGCGACGAGGAACACCAGGACCTGTCGGCTGTCGCGCCACAGTGATCGCAGCGTGGCCCACAGCAGAACGTAGGAGCGGAAGAAGCTGACCTTCACCCGGCGCTCGCGGGCCGGGATCTCGGGTACGCGCAGCAGCACCGGAATCGCGAAGACGGCGTACCAGAGGGCGGATGCCACCACCGCCAGGCGGATGTTCCAACCGCCGTCCTTGGTCACGGCGAGGAGCCCACCGGCATCCGGATCCCCGAAGCTCTGGATGAACAGCACGAGCAGCAGGATCAGCAGCACGATGCCGCCGACGTAGCCCATGCCCCACCCGAAGCCGGAGACGCGGCCGATGTTCTCGCGGGTCGAGACCTGGGTGAGCATCGCGTAGTAGTTGACGCTCGCGAACTCGAAGAAGACGTTGCCGACCGCGATGAGAGCGGCTCCCAGCACGAGGAAGTGCGGAGTGCCCTCGACGAACACCATCGCCGCCATCGCGATCACGACGAGTCCGGTGTTGATGCCGAGCCAGAGCTTGCGGCGGCCGGTGCCGTCGGATCTCTGGCCCAGGACGGGGGCCACGAGCGCCACCACGATCCCGGCGATCATCAGGGCGACGCCGACGAGGGTGGCGTTGTCGGCGAGGGCGCGCACGAGGGCGGGGTCTTTGTCGTTGCCGTCCGCGGCGGCCACGATCGCGGGGTCCACGAAGAGCTGGCTCGCCAGATAGGTGCTGAAGACGAAGGTCGTGACCACGGCGTTGAAGGCCGCGGAGCCCCAGTCCCACAGGGCCCAGGCGAGCACGGGACGGCGTGCGGAGACGCCGGTCGGGGTGGCGGCGGGGGGAGGCATGGGGGTCACGGTAGGGCCCTTCGGTGAACACCCGGTAAGGCCGGGATCAGGCCACGCCGTCGTCGACGTGCGCGTTCAGGTTAGACCCCGGCCCGCGCGTGGGCGCGGAGGAGACTACCGTGGAGTCATGGCATCCGAAACCCCCGTCGACTCCGCTGAGGCAGAGACCACCCCCGAAAAGCTCACCTTCGCCGATCTGGGACTGGATGCCGCTGTGCTCAAGGCCCTGAAGGACGTCGGGTACGAGACCCCCTCCGCGATCCAGGCGGCCACGATCCCGGTCCTGCTGCAGGGTCGCGACGTCGTCGGCCTCGCCCAGACCGGAACGGGTAAGACCGCTGCCTTCGCGCTGCCGGTGCTGTCGCAGATGGAGACCGGCCACAAGAACCCGCAGGCTCTCGTGCTCGCTCCCACCCGTGAGCTCGCCCTGCAGGTGTGCGAGGCGTTCGAGAAGTACGCCGCCCACATCAAGGGTGTCTCGGTGCTCCCCGTGTACGGCGGTCAGGGCTACGGCCAGCAGCTGTCGGCCCTGCGCCGCGGCGTCGACATCGTCGTGGGCACCCCCGGTCGCATCATGGACCACCTCGACAAGGGCACCCTCGACCTGAGCGAGCTGAAGTACCTCGTGCTCGACGAGGCCGACGAGATGCTCAAGATGGGCTTCGCCGAAGACGTCGAGACGATCCTCGCCGACACGCCCTCGACCAAGCAGGTCGCGCTGTTCTCGGCGACCATGCCGGCGCAGATTCGCCGCATCTCGGCGCAGTACCTGAACGATCCCGAAGAGATCACGGTCAAGACCAAGACCGCGACCTCGACGAACATCACGCAGCGTTACCTGATCGTCTCGTACCAGCAGAAGATCGACGCCCTCACGCGCATCCTCGAGGTCGAGAACTTCGAGGGCATGATCGTCTTCACCCGCACGAAGAACGAGACCGAGACGGTCGCCGAGAAGCTGCGCGCCCGCGGCTACACCGCCGCCGCCATCAACGGCGACGTCGCCCAGGTGCAGCGCGAGCGCACGGTCAACCAGCTGAAGTCGGGCAAGCTCGACATCCTTGTCGCCACCGACGTCGCCGCCCGTGGTCTCGACGTCGACCGCATCACGCACGTCGTGAACTTCGACATCCCCGTCGACATCGAGTCCTACGTGCACCGCATCGGCCGTACCGGTCGCGCCGGCCGCAAGGGCGACTCGATCAGCTTCGTCACCCCGCGCGAGCGTCGTCTGCTGTCGGCCATCGAGCGCCACACGAAGCAGCCGCTCACGCAGATGCAGCTCCCGACGATCGACGACGTCAACGAGACGCGCCTGACCCGCTTCGACGACGCGATCACCGCGGCGCTCGAGCAGCAGGACCGCATCACCGCGTTCCGTGACGTCATCGCGCACTACGTCCGGAACCACGACGTGCCCGCGGACGACGTCGCCGCGGCCCTGGCGGTCGTGGCGCAGGGCGACGACCCGTTGCTCCTGACCGCCTCGGACGACGCG
>JAKOMY010000241.1 GCA_022702225.1 Microbacteriaceae bacterium
CCCGCTTCGAGCCCGGTGCCTCTCCCACCGCCGAAGAGCCCTACCACCTCGTCGTCTTCGACGGCATCGCCCCCGTGCCCGGGTCGCGCATCACGGCGGGCGGATACCGCTGCACCACCGCGATCACACTGGGCATCGAGGTGCACGAGAACGACACGTCCGGCCTGCTGCTGGACGTGCAGACGGATGCCGTGCACATGCTCCGCCGCGATCGCACCGAGGGCGTGCAGCGCTCGCTGTTGTGCGTTCCGGATGCCATGAGCATCGCCGCCGCGACGGCGCTCGCTCGCGTGATCGCCCCCTACCGTGCGGGCGGCCGTTCGGCGGATGCGAGCGAACCCATGGTGTCGGACTTCGAGCTGCCGACACTGCTCGGCATCGACGACGTCGACAAGTGGTCCCCCGCGAGCTCTCTGCGCGAAGGCCTCGATCGCACGCGCCTGCGCATCCCGCTGGGCGTCGATGAGCGCGGCCACCCCGTGCATCTCGACATCAAAGAGGCCGCCCAGGGCGGCATGGGGCCGCACGGCCTGCTCATCGGAGCGACCGGCTCCGGCAAGAGCGAGCTGCTGCGCACGCTCGTGCTCGGTATGGCGATGACGCACTCGTCCGAAACCCTGAACTTCGTGCTCGTCGACTTCAAAGGCGGTGCGACGTTCCTGGGCCTCGACGAGCTGCCCCACGTCTCGGCGCTCATCACGAACCTCGCCGACGAGGCGACGCTCGTCACCCGCATGCAGGACGCCCTGGCGGGTGAGCTGAACCGGCGGCAGGAGTACCTGCGCGCGGCCGGCAACTACTCGTCGCTGCTGGAGCACGAGAAGGCTCGGCTCGCGGGCGTGCCGCTCGAGGCCATGCCGACGCTGTTCGTCATCGTGGACGAGTTCAGTGAGCTCCTGGCATCCAATCCGGACTTCGCCGAGCTGTTCGTCATGATCGGACGGCTGGGGCGTTCCCTCGGTGTGCATCTCCTGCTGGCGAGTCAGCGTCTGGAGGACGGCCGCATGACCAAACTCGAGAGTCACCTGTCCTACCGCATCGGCCTGCGGACGTTCTCGGCGATGGAGAGCCGGAGCGTCATCGGCGTCCCCGACGCGCACCAACTGCCGAACGCACCCGGCAACGGGTATCTCCGCAGCGACGTCGCGACGCTCACACGGTTCAAAGCCGCGTACGTCTCGGGCACCTACCGGCGGCGCACGCGCGAGGAGCGGCAGGAAGAAGTGCGTCAGCAGGTCGTCGTCTTCCAGGCGTCGCGCGTCGCGCCCCCCGTGGTCGAGGACACGTCACTGCCCGTGCCGGAAGAAATGGCCGCCGTACCCGCCCCCACGGGAACATCGCCCGGGGTCGACGACACGGTCATGTCGATGATCGTCGACCGCCTCGACGGCTTCGGGCCCCCGGCTCACCAGGTCTGGTTGCCGCCGCTCGCCGCACCGCCGACGCTCGACCAGCTGCTGCCGCCGCTGCTCGTCGACCCGGACCGCGGACTGCACGCCATCGGCTGGACCGGTTCCGGACACCTCGGCGTGCCGATCGGCGTGGTCGACAAACCCTACGAACAGACGCGGGAGCTCTACGAGATCGACCTCGCCGGCGCGGGCGGCAACGTCGGCATCGCCGGCGGTCCCCAATCCGGCAAGACCACGCTGTTGCGCACCATGGTCAGCGCCCTCGCGCTCACCCACACCCCGGCCGAGGTGCAGTTCTACTGCATCGACTTCGGCGGCGGCGGGCTCTCGACGCTCGAAGGGCTCCCCCACGTCGGCGGTGTCGCCACCCGCCGTCAGGCCGAGCAGGTCGCGCGCACGATCGCCGAGGTGCGCACCCTGCTCCGCGACCGCGAACAGCTCTTCACCGACGCAGCTCTCGAGGGCATGGCCGAGTACCGCGCGAAGCGCGCCGCCGGGGAGCTCGCCGACCAGCAGTTCGGCGACGTCTTCCTGGTCGTCGACGGCTGGGCGGCTCTGCGCGCGGAGTTCGAGGAGCACGACATGACGCTGCGGGAGATCGCGCGGCAGGGCCTGGCCTACGGCGTGCACGTCATGATCTCGACGAGCCGCTGGACCGACGTGCACAGCTCGCTGCGCGACCAGCTCGGGACGCGCGTGGAGCTGAAGCTGGGCGACCCGATCGACTCGGTCCACGGCATGCGCAAGGCGGCGACCGTGCCGCAGCTGCCGGGACGCGGCATCACCGTCGATGGCATGCACTTCCTCGCCGGCGTGCCGCGCATCGACGGCGACACCTCGGTAGAGGGGCTCGCCGCGGCATCCCGAGGTCTCGGCGAGGCCCTCGACGAGGCGTGGGACGGTCCCGTCGCCCCGCCGGTGCGCATGCTGCCCGCGGTGCTCGACGCCGCTGTGCTGCCCGTTCCCACCCTGCCCGGCCCGATCATCGCGCTCGGGCACGGCGAGCAGGACCTGCAGCCGGTGTGGCACGACTTCGCGCTGAAGCCGCACCTGAGCATCGTCGGCGATTCGGCGAGCGGCAAGACCGGGGCCCTTCGGCTCATCGCGCGCGGCGTCGTCGACGCGTATGCGCCCGACGACGTGCGGATGGTCGTCATCGACCCGCGCCGCGGCATCGTCGAGTCGGTGCCCGAGAACTACCAATTCGCCACCGCCTTTTCGACCTCGGCCACCGAGCAGGTGGTCGCGAAGCTCGTCGCCGAACTGCGCGGCCGCGTACCGAGCGCCGACATCACACCGGCGCAGCTGCGTCGGCGGGACTGGTGGAGCGGCCCGGAGTTCTTCGTGCTCGTCGACGACTACGACCTGCTGCTGGGCGGGGGGATGTCGGGCCCACTCATGCCGCTCGTCGAGCTCATCCCGCAGGCGGGCGACATCGGACTGCACCTCGTCCTCGCCCGCGCGGGCGCGGGCTCGAGCAGAACGGCGATGGATGCCGTCATCCGACGCCTGCACGAGTCGAACACACCCGAGCTGACGCTGTCGATGCCCGCATCCGAGCCGATGACGTTCTCGCCGGGCCGAGGCAGGCCGCTGCCGGCCGGACGCGCGTCCCTTCTCACGCGCCGCGGGGGAACCGGTCTGCAGATCGGCTGGACGGAGCCGCCGCAGTGAGCCTCGACCGCACGAGGCGCGCGCTCCGACGCATCGCGGTCGTCGCCGTGGCATCCCTCGCGGCGGGGCTGCCGGCTGTCGCACTGCCGAGCCTCCCCGCGGCAGCCGCGGCGTCGTGCGCGGCTTCGGCCGGTTCGCCGGTCATCGAGGGCGCGTCGTGGGGGCAGAAGCGGATGGGCGCCGAGCACGCGTGGGCTCGCACGACGGGCGACGTCGTCGTCGCCGTGCTCGACACCGGGGTCAGCGCGGCGGCGACGTCGTTGCAGGGTCATGTGCTGCCGGGTGTCGACCTGGCGGGCGGTCCCGCCGACAGCGATTGCTACGGACGCGGCACGTTCGTCGGCTCCCTCATCGCCGGGCACGCCGTCGAGGGCACGCAGTTCGTCGGACTCGCACCGGGGGCGACGATCCTTCCTGTTCGCATCACCAACGATCCCGACGACATCACGCTCGTCGACGCGCTGCCGACTCTCTTGGCACGCGGCATCACGGCAGCGGTCGACGGGGGCGCCCGAGTGATCGCGGTCCCGCTCACGGCGACGGCCAGCTCTCCCGAGCTGGAGCAGGCCGTGCAGGCGGCGGTCGCGGCCGATGTCCTCGTCGTGGCCGCCGCAGGATCCCCGACGACGGACGCGGCGGCTTACCCCGCCAGTCTCGACGGTGTGCTGTCGGTCGCGCCGCTCGGCGAGGACGGTGGCGTCGAGGCGTCTCGGCTCGGAGCCGCGCCGGATATCGCGGCTCCCTCCGCCGGTCTCGTGGGCGCCGTGCCGGACGGCGCAGGGCACGTGGTCGGCGACGAGCCCGGCCTCGCCGTGGCCTATGCCGCCGGTGCCGCGGCCCTCGTCCGAGCCGACGATCCCACGCTCACCGTCGAAGCCGTCATCCAGCGCCTGATGGTCACGGCCGATGCGCCGACTCGACCGCTGCCGGAGGGAGCGAGCACCGACCCGTCGCTCGGTGCCGGCGTGGTCGACCCCGTCGCCGCGATCTCGCGCCTCGCCCCCGGGCAGATCGTGGCCGCGCCCGACGAGGCGCTGACGCTGGAGGTCCCCCCGCCGGCCGACGAGCGCCCCGGCGGTCTCGCGCTGGTTCTGGGCCTCGGCCTGCTGGGAGCGGCGGCCGCCGTCCTGGGGCCCCTCGTCGCCGCGCGAGCTGTCCGTCGCCCCTCTCGCGGGTGATGGACGCTTCTCTTCGACACGCCCTGTGTCCGGCCCCTCACGTGCAGGAGGGCCCCGGCGTGTTCGCGGGGCCCTCCTCAGGGATGGCAGCTAGGGCGCCGACAGAACTCAGAAGTCCCAGTCGTCGTCCTCGGTCGCCTCGGCCTTGCCGATGACGTACGACGAACCCGAGCCACTGAAGAAGTCGTGGTTCTCGTCGGCGTTCGGCGACAGGGCCGAGAGGATCGCGGGGTT
>JAKOMY010000248.1 GCA_022702225.1 Microbacteriaceae bacterium
CCCGGCATCCACAGGACTCCGGTGACGATCGCGAGCACGAGGACGACGACCGCAGCGGCTGAGCCCCAGGCGGCGTAGGCGGGTCGGCGGCGCGGCGGACGCGCGGTGCGGGCGAAAGCGCGAGCCCGGCGCTCGGCGTCGAGGGGGATGGGGGCGTCCAGGGGCGTGCGCGCCGGGTCGAGCCGGCGCACCGCGCGGGTGAGCTCATCGTCGTTCATCGAACACCTCCTCCGCGGACAGGGGCGCTGCGGAAAGGAGCGGGCGGAGTTTGGCGCGCACACGATTCAACCGGGTCCACACGGTACCCGCGCTCGCCCCGACGACGACACCGACGTCGGCGGCCGGCAGGTCTTCCCAGTACGTGAGCCAGAGGATCTCGCGCTCCTTCTCGGAGAGTCCTCGGATCGCGTCCACGAGCCGCTCGATCATCTCGCCCTCCGACTCGTTCGACAGGGTGCGCACCTGGTCCTCGATGTGCGTCCACAGTGCCCCCTCCCGGTCTCGTCGTCGGTACTCGTTCGCGATGAGGTTGCGCGCCGTGCGGTACAGCCACGGAAGACCGAACGGCTCGCGCGGGTCGCGCTTGCGCCACGCGATCTCGAAGCATTCCATCGTGAGGTCGTCGGCGGCCTCGCGGTCAGACACTCGCCGCTCGACGAATCGCCGAACGGCGGTGTAGTGCTCACGGAAGAGCGCCACGAAATCTGCGTCGTCCGTCACCGCTGTCTTTCCTCGTGCGTGTACCGGGGCTGTGTCGGTGAGGCGGCGAACCTTACCGAGGCGCGCGGGAGAAGAATTCTGGGTCGGTGTGTAAGGAACGGCCCACGACCGACACGACATATGCGGGGGTGGGTGCCGACTCCGGCTTCGAGAAGGCACCCATACGCCCGTCGTCCGATGTTCGGGTCTGACGGCGACGGGCGAGGGGTTGCGCCGCTTGGGGGTGGCGCAACCCCTCGGATCTTCTCCATGCGATCCACAATGGCAGAGACGGTGCGCGCCGTGAGACGACAGTCGTCGATCACGCGGGATCGACCAGCAGGTTCGTGATCCGCGCCGTGGCGATCAGGCGGTCCTCGTCGTCGACCACGCGGACGTCGTAGGTGGCCAGGCGCCGACCACGGTGGGCGGGTGTGGCGACGGCGTGGATGCGGCCGTCTTTCGCCCCGCGATGGTGCGTGATGTTCAGGTCGACACCGACGCAGACCATGCCCAGGGTCGAGGCATGGATCATGGCCGCCCACGATCCCACCGCCTCGGACAGTGCGGCCGTCGCGCCGCCGTGCAGACGACCGAGCGATTGCGTGTTCCCTCGGACGGGCATCGATGCGCAGACCCGATCCGCGGACTGTTCGGTCACGATGATGCCGAGACGTTCGTCGAGGGCGCCGGGGGTGATGGTCCAGGGCGTCATGGAGGCTCCTTCCGGCGCCCTCTTGTCGGGGGCGCATCCCTCTGACACTATTACTGAACGCTCGGTCGGTAACGGTGCCGAACGAGTTTTTCACCTGCCCCACAGAACGACGGAGTTCTCATGGCCACGCTGACCTCGGCATCCGCCCCTGCCACCGGGATGAAACGAGAGGAACGGCGTGTGCTCGCCGGGACCCTCGTGGGCACCTCGATCGAGTGGTACGACTTCTTCATCTACGCCCAGGCGGCCGGGCTCGTGCTCGCGCCCCTGTTCCTCGCGCCCCTCGCGCAGAGCGACCCCGCGATCGCGCAGGTGCTCTCGTTCGCCACGATCGGTATCTCGTTCCTCTTCCGCCCGCTCGGCGCCGTCGTCGCCGGATGGCTCGGCGACCGCCTCGGCCGGAAGAAGATGCTCGTGCTGACGCTCGTCATGATGGGCGTGTCGACGGCCCTCATCGGGGTGCTGCCGACCTACGCCGCGATCGGTGTGGCCGCCCCCGTCCTGCTCATCCTGCTGCGGGTGTTGCAGGGCTTCTCGGCCGGCGGCGAGTGGGGTGGTGCGGCGCTGCTCTCGGTCGAGCACGCCCCCGTCCACCGCCGCGGGTACTTCGGGGCGTACCCGCAGATCGGCGTCCCGGTGGGGATGATCCTGGCCACCGCGACCCTGTGGATCCTCACCTCGTCGATGTCGGCCGAGGCCTTCCTCGCCTGGGGGTGGCGTGTGCCGTTCCTGTTCTCGATCGTGCTCATCGTCGTCGGCTACCTCATCCGCCGCGCGGTGGAGGAGAGCCCGGTGTTCGAAGACCTCGTGCGCCGCCGCAAGGAGTCCTCCGCCCCGCTCGGGCAGCTTTTCCGCAAGAACTGGCGCGAGGTCGCCCTGACGGCCTTCGTGTTCATCGGCAACAACGCCGCCGGCTACCTGCTCATCGCGTTCTTCGCCACCTACTCGGTCTCGACCCTCGGGATGGAACGCCCGACCGTGCTGCTGGCGACGACCCTGGCATCCTTCGGCTGGCTCGGTTTCACCCTGTGGGGCGGCCGGCTGTCTGACCGCTTGGGGCGCATCCGCACCTTCCAGCTCGGCTACCTGCTGCTGGCGATCTGGGCCGTACCGATGTGGTTCCTCATCGACACCGCGAACATCTTCTGGTACTTCGTCGCGCTGTTCGTGATGACCCTCGGCCTCGGGCTGTCGTACGGGCCGCAGGCGGCGCTCTACGCCGAGATGTTCCCCGCGAACGTCCGCTACTCGGGCGTCTCGATCGGCTACGCGCTGGGCGCCATCATGGGTGGGGCCTTCGCTCCGATGATCGCCGAGGCGCTGCTGCGCTCCACGGGCGCCTCGTGGACGATCGGCCTCTACATCGCGGTCGCCGCACTCGTCTCTCTCGGTGCCGTCTCGCTCATCAAAGAGACGAAGGGCGTCGACCTGCGGGCGTGATCCCGGATGCCGTAACGGGGCCCTTCGCGTCGGCGAGGGGCCCCGTCGCGCGTCGCCGGGAGGAGTTCGTCGGCGTCGGCCGAGGGGACGGTGCGCCGTACCGCGGACTTCGTCGCCCGCCGTCGGCATGCCGGGTCGCCGGTGGCGGCGTGCCGCCACGATATCCGCAGGACGGACCAGGGATGTGCGCCTGCCGCGGCGCGACCCGGCGGGGCAGAGCACCGGGTCAGGCGGTACGGAGGCCGTCGAGGGCGATGCGCACGATGTCGGCGCCGAGACGGTCGCCGTCGACGCCGCCGCCGGGGCGGTACCACTCCACGACCGAGTTGATCATGCCGAAAAGCAGACGCGCGGCGACCGCCGCGTCGACATCGTCGCGCACGTCGCCCTCGGCCTGCGCTTCGGCGACCAGGGCGGTCACGCGGTGGTCGAAGAGACGCCGCCGCTCGAGGGCGGCCTGCTCGACCTCGCTGTTGCCCCGGACCCGCAGGAGCAGGGTGACCGCGGGAAGCTGCGCCACCAGGACGTCGGTCGCCCCGGTGAGCACGAAGCGGAGGCGATCGGATGCCGCGCCCTCGCGGGCGCCGGGCTCATCGAGCACGGCCTCGAGCCCGCCGAGAGCCGCCTCGAGCGCCACGGCCAGCAACTCCTCTTTCGAGGAGAAGTGATGGTACAGCGCGGACTTCGTCAGCCCGAGTCGGCGGGCGAGGTCGGACACGCTCGTCGCGTCGTACCCCTGCTCGTTGAAGAGCTGCACGGCCACGGCGAGCAGACCCTCGCGGTCGTAGCCCGGACGCCCCCGGCGCGCGGGGGCCTCGGTGGACGCGCCGGAGTCGTCGGCGGTCGCGGGCGTCGTCACGGGATCGGCGGGCACGGATTCAGTGTGTCACTCCAGCAGAGCGGGGGAGTCCGCGTGCAGCAGAGCACGCGCCGCGTTTCCGATCACGGCACTGTACGTCGGGTAGGCGAAGCGCACACCGGCGAGGGTCGAGACGTCGATGCCGGCCGCCATCGCGGTGGTCACCGATTGGATGACCTCCACGGCGTTCTCCCCCACCGCGTGAGCCCCGAGCACGAGCTCGCGGCGACGATCGGAGATGAGCATGAGGAACCCGCGTTCCCGGTCGTCGATCACGGCACGGTCGAGATCGGCGAAACGCGCGGTCGCCACGACGCACGAGGGGTCGCGGTCACGCGCCTGCTCCTCGGTGAGGCCGACGCCCGCGTAGTCGGGGTCGGTGAAACCGCCCGCGGGGAGAAGGTGGTGGGGCGTTCGCCGGTTGGCGCCGAGCACGGCGTTCTCGGCCGCCGCTTCGCCCTCGAACTGCGCCGCCTGCACGAGCATGTCGCGGCCGTTCGCGTCGCCGACGGCGAGGATGTGCGGCACGATCGTGCGGAAGTAGCGGTCGACCGGGATCGCGGAGCGCTCGACCTGGACCCCGGCGTTCTCGAGGCCGAGGTCTTCGACATCGGCGGGCCATCCGGTCGCCATGATGACGACCTCGGCATCGACGGTGCGCGATGCGCCGTCCTCGCGCCAGGCGAGGGTGAGCGAGCCGTCCTCGGCGCGGTCGATGCGCTCGACCGTCTCGATCCCCGTGCGTACGTCGACCCCGTGCTCCGTGAGCGATTCGGCGATCACGCGCGAGATGGAGGCGTCGGATGCCATGAGCACCCGAGGTGCGACATCGAGCAGCGTGACCTCCGAGCCGAACGACCGGAACACCGTCACCAGTTGTGCGCCGGTATTTCCCGCACCGATGACCACGACGCGCCGGGGCAGCTCGGCGAGGGTGAGCACGTCTTCGGGAACCGTTGCGAGCTCGGCCCCGGGGATCGGCAGGCGACGGGAATGGCCGCCCACGCAGACGAGGATCGAGTCCGCGCGGATTCGTCGACCGCTGTCGAGGACGAGAGTGTGCTCGTCCGCGAAGCGCGCACGTCCCTCCTGCACGAGATCCACCCCGGCCTCGGCGAAGCGTTCGGCCTCTCGCTTGATCGAGCGCACGGCATCCACCCGCTCATGCACCCTCGAGACCACGGCCGACCAATCGACGCGGGGCTCCTCCACCACGATGCCGTAGTCGTCGGCGGAGCGGGTCTCGCGCATGAGGCGCGCGGCCTTCGCGAGGACGCGCGTGGGTACGCATCCGGTGTTGACGCAGGTGCCGCCGACACGACCGGCCTCGAGGACGACGACGGATGCGCCGAGTTCTGCGGCGCGAAGGGCGGCGGCGGTTCCGGCGGGACCGGCTCCGATCACGGCGATGTCATAGCTGTCGGCGTCGTGGCTCACGGTGGTCCTCCCGGGTCGAGAGCCCCAGTCAATCCCGCGCCGACGACCTGACCTCGGGGCTTGCGCCGCGGGTCAGAACCCCTCGTAGATCTGGGTGGGCGTGAGGCCCGTGCCGCCCAGGGCGTGGACGCCGGGTGCGGGGTGCAGCTCGAAGGTATGGCCGTCGTGCAGGAGTACGGCCGTGTAATCCCCTCGCGTATCGAGCTTGAGCTCGAAGCGTCCCGTGTCGATGAGGCGCAGTGTGACCACGGCGCCGCTGCGCGCGACGAAGCTGACTTCTTTCTCTCGCGCGTTCGGCAGGGGGATGACCGGCTCATCCGTCGCGGGCGTCGGCGAAGAAGAGGGAGTGCGTGCGTCGGCGTCCATCCGGTGAGTCTGTCACGCGGGGAGGGGCGCGGGGCCGGGGCGAGCCCGGGCGTGCGCCGTCAGCGCCCGTCTCGCCAGGAGTGCCGCGGCTCGTACCCGAGCAGCCGGCGCGCCTTGTCGATCGAGAGAAGCGTCGTGTTCTCGCCCAGGTCGCCGTGGATCGCGACCCCCGGGAACACCTCGGCCACGAGTTCGGCGTTGGGGCGCGTCATGACCGTGTCGGCCGCCGCGATGATGAAGGTGTCGAAGCCGGCCGGGGCGGTCTGGAGAGCGCTCTCCACGGCCTGCGCTCCGTCGCGGGCGTCGATATAGCCCCACAGGTTCCACTTCCGGGTGCGCGCGTCGTCGTCGAAGGGGAATTCGGCGTAGTCCTCGGTTACCATCACGTTCGAGAACCGCAGCGCCGTGATCGACAGGTCGGGGTTCCAGCGCACCAGCTCCACCGCCAAGCGTTCCTCGAGGGTCTTCACGAGGGAGTAGACCGACTCGGGCCTCGGCGCGTACTCCTCGTCGACGGGGATGTACGGAGGCGGCACGTCGAAGGGCAAGCCCAGCACGGTCTCGCTCGAGGCGTAGACGATCTTGTGGATGCCCAGACGCGTGGCCGCCCAGAAGACGTTGAACGTGCTCGCCATGTTGTTGTGGAAGGTGGCGATGTCGGAGCGGATGCCGGGCGCCGGGATCGCAGCGAGGTGCACGAGGGCGTCGAAGCCGTCGTGCTGGTCGTTCACCGCGGTCAGGGCGTCGACGACCTGGCCGTAGTCGGTGAGGTCGACCTGGACGAAGCCCGGGCCGCGCTCGCCGCGGACATCGAGGCCGATGACGTCGTGGCCGGCGGAACGCAGCTCGCGTGCGACGACGGTGCCGAGCTTTCCGGACGAACCGGTGAGGGCGATGCGCATGAGTGTCCTTCGGGGTCGGGGTGGGATCGACGATATCGGCGCCCACCGACATCGGGCGGGTGGGTTGACCGCCCCGACCGAAGACGCCGCGCGGTCGGCGTGTACCGATCCCGCGGGCGGAACGTCCTGCCACGCGGAAGGTCCATTCGTCAAGATCCCGGCGCCGTGGGGGCCCGGGGTGTTTCGCTATGTGGACGCTGTCGATTCGTGAAATGTCACGGTCCGACGCGGAACGATCGCCGACAGGAACCTCGATGCCCTCTTTGTCCTCCGCCACCGACGCGTTTCTCGCGTCGCGCGCGGCTGACGGCGACCAGATCGCCTTCGGGGTGCTGGTGAGACGGCACGCGCCGTTCCTCGTCGCGTTCGCGACCAGGCTGACCGGCTCGCGGGCCGATGCCGATGATTGCGTGCAGGAGGCGCTCATCACGGCGTGGCGGCGTCTTCCGGATCTCACCGATCCCGAGAAGGTGCGGAGTTGGCTCACGACCATCGTGTCGCGAAAGGCCACCGACCGTTTGCGTTCGCGAAAGATCTCGGAGCAGATCGACGAGCAGATGGTCTCGGGTCGCGACGACCCGGAGCGCGCGGTTGTGGCAAGTTCTCAGATGGACGCGCTCAAGAAGATCCTCGCGGAGCTTCCCGAAGACCTGCGCGTGGTGTGGGTCCTTCGAGAGATCGGCGGACACAGCTACGACGAGATCGCCGTCGAGCTGAACGAATCCGCCGCCACGGTGCGCGGACGCCTCGCGCGAGCGAGAAGAACGGTGTTGGAACGCATGGAGGAGTGGAGGTGACCCCAGTGAGCCAGAACAACGACGACATCGGCGGGTCGGGCTACTCCCTCGAAGACCTCTCCGCTTACCTCGATCGCGGACGCATCCCCCGGATCTCCGCGATCGAGCGCAACGCGCAGTGCCAGGCGGTTCTGGCGTCGATGGAGCGGATGGGGCGACTCTCCCGCGAGATCGTGGCCGAGCAGGCGGCGGAGCCGATCTCGGAGTCCTGGTACGACAGCATCATGCGCGAGGTCATGCGCGAGTTCCGAGCGGGCAGAGACATCCCGCTTGCACGCGCCGACGACGGCACCGAGCTGGTCGTCACCGAAGGTGCTCTCTACGAGCTCATCCGCACGGTCGGAGACGGAATCGAAGGACTGCTGATGGGACGCGTCCGACTCGATCAGCCGGAACCCGACGCTCCTC
>JAKOMY010000253.1 GCA_022702225.1 Microbacteriaceae bacterium
CTGACGCTCGTGCGCGGGTCGGGCTTGAGCACGACCGCGTTGCCGAGGGCGAGCGCGGGGGCGATGGAGCGCGCCGACAGGATGCCGGGGAAGTTGAACGGCGAGATCACACCGACCACTCCCACCGGGCGGCGACGGCTGAGGCTCAGGCGCGGGCGGGCCGAGCGCAGCAGCTGACCGTACGGCATCATGGCCGTCGCCGCGGCGAGGTGGAACTCGTTCGCGACGAGGCTCGCCTCGAAGTGCGCCTTGCCCTGGGCGGAGCCGGCCTCGTCGCTGAGCCAGCGGGCGAGGGTCTCGGTGTTCTCCTCGATGATGGCCGCGGCGCGGCGCATCACGGCCGCGCGCTCCTCGGCGGGGGCGGCGGCCCACGCGCTCTGCGCGCGGCGGGCGGCCTCCACGGTGCGATCGAGGTCGGCGGCGGTGGCCGCGGCCACCCGGCCGATGTTCTCACCGGTCGAGGGGGAGACGACCGCGGCGGTGTCGGGCGTGCTCACCCACGATCCGTCGAAGTAGCGGCCATCCCAGGTCTGCGGGTCGAAGAACGTCATCGGTCGGTCCCTTTCCAGTGGTTCAGTGAGTGAGGGCGGCGGCGCGGAGGGCCTTGTCGGCGAGGGCCGCGGAGGCCTCGTCGACGGCGGTGCGTTCGGCGTCGTCGAGGTAGTCCAGCGGCGTGGGCGAGACCGCGCCGTCGCGCACGACCGCGAGCAGCGTCGTGTGCGAGTCGTTGCCGTCGACGTCGCGTCGCCATACCGCGACCGGCACCGGCTCGCCGGCGGCGAGCTGGGCGATGGTGCGGGCGGAGCCCACCGGCGTCGTCCAGCCGGAGCTGCGGCCGGGCCGCAGGTCGGACCACCGCCGGAACCAGCCGCGGGCGTCGGCGTCGATCCGCGCGCGCTGCGCGGCGTCGAGGACGAGCGGAGCGCCGTCGAGGGTGACACCGCTCCACACGAGCACCTGACCGTCGCCGTGCTCGCCGATCACGAGGGCGTCGAGGCGGCCGGGGTCGACCTCGAGCTCGCGCGAGATCGCGGCGGTGAAGCGCGCACTGTCGTTGAGGCAGTAGCCGAAGATGCGCTCCGGGGCGATGCCGCTGAGCTGTGCGAGACAGGTCGCGAGCACATCGGCGGGGTTGGTGAGGATCATCACGAGTCCGCTCTCCCCGGCCAGCGCGGACAGGGCCGGCTCCACCGCACGGAGCACCCCGAGGTTGCCCGCGAGGAACGCCTCGCGACTTCCGTCCGGCGTCTCGGGGAGGGATGCGGCGAAGACGACGAGGTCGACGGGCTGCTGCTCGCCCGCCCGCTCGAGGGGGACGACCGTCAGTCGCGCCCTCGTGCGCCCGGCGACGATCTGCGCCTCGCGCATGTCGATCGCGTGCGCCTGCAGCACGTTCTCTTTCAGGTCGAACAGCAGGATCTCGTCGTACTCGTCGCTCAACGAGAGCTGATGAGCGAGGCCCGCGCCCGTCAGGCCCGAGGCTCCGAGGATCGCGACGCGTCGCGGCGACCATGTCTGCGTCATTGCACTGTCCTTCCGCGCCATCTCCGTGCGCTCGTCCGATTAAATGCCTCGATGTGCGCGAGGTCCAGACGAGGAATCAGATTGCTCTCATAGAGTGTCTCTATTGAGGCTGGGGTCACGGAAGAAGAGGGACGTCATGGCATCCGTCGATCTCGATCTGCTGCGCACTTTCGTCGCCATCTACGAACGGCGCAGCCTCACCCTCGCCGCGGGGATGCTCAATGTCACCCAACCCTCGGTCAGCTACGCCCTGGGCCGTCTGCGCCGCGACCTCGGCGACACGCTCTTCGTCCGCTCGACGCGGGGCATGGTCCCGACCGCCCGCGCCGAACAGCTCTACGCCGTGGCCCGTTCGGCGATCGACGCGATCGACGACGTCGTCGCGGGCCGGGAGTTCGACCCGCGCACCGCGCGCACGCGGTTCCGCGTCGCGCTCACCGACATGGGCGAGTACGCCTACCTGCCGACGCTCATGGAGCGCCTGTCGTCCGATGCCCCGGGGGTGAGCCTGAGCGTCGTGCCCGTCGACGTCGACGCGGTCGATCGCTGGCTCGCCAGCGGCGAGATCGACGCCGCCATCAGCAGCGCGGCACCCAGCGGTCGCACCGCCACGGTCGACCTCTTCTCCGAGACCTACGTCTGCGTCGCGCTGTGGCCGGCCGACCTGCTCGACACCGTCGTCTCGCCGACCGAGCTGACGACGCTGCGTCTGGCTGTCATCGACTCCTCGGCGGGCCACGATCGCGTCGGTCGCGCGCTCGACGATGCCGGGATCTCCCCTCTGGCGGTCCTGCGCGCTCACCATTACTCGACCCTGCCCGAGACGCTCGTCCGCTCGGGCGGGGCCGCGATCGTGCCGCGTCGGGTCGCGCGCATGTTCGCGCGCCGCTGGCCGCTGCGCGCCCGCCCGCTCGACGGCCTCGTCGAGGGATTCCAGGTGCGCATGTTCGCCAATCCGACCCTGCACCCGACACCGGCCCGTCGGTGGTTCCTCGCCGAGCTCGAGGACGCGGTGCGCACCTTCGCTGCGGAGACGGACGCGGAGGGCGGTCCTGCGACGGACGGTGTTCCGGTGTGATCGTCGTGCGCCCGGGGTCGTCCTGTCCCGCTTCAGGGCACCGGGCGGGAAGCCGGCGCAGCGGGGTGCGGTCGGTCGGTCACGGACGACGGTGCCGACGGCATCACCGCCGCCGAGCGCGACGAGCCCTGGCCGGAGCGAGTCCTCGCCACGATCGGGGTCGACCGTCGACGAACGGCGCGGTATCGTCTCCCCCGAGACGGCGCGACGACGCCCCGTCCAGGCGCCCGCATCCCCGGTTCATCGCCCGGAAACATAAGCGGTCGGCGACGCGACTAGGGTCAGCGCGATGCCGCGCGACAGGAGGATGCCATGAGCCGCGTGTCGTGGAAGATCATGGAGACGCTCACCGCCGCAGCGCCCCTGCCCGCCCGGCGGCAGCGGCTGGGGCGTCAGCTTCTGAGAGCGGTCGGCGGCGACTCCTTCGTGTCGTACCGCTGGACTCCGGCGGGGCCCTACGCCGATCCGATCGGTGTGCAGTTCGATGACGAGCACCTGCGCGCCTACGATTCCCGCTTCCGGCACATCGACACGATGACCCCCCGCTTCCTCGAGGTGCGCGGAGCGTCGGCGATCAGCCCGCGGCGCGATACCCGCGACGAGTTCGTGCGCGACTTCCTCTTCCGCTCGGGCATGTTCCACGGCATGAACTACTTCGCCCCCCATCCCGTGGTCGGATCCATCGACCTGCGGGTGTGGCGCTCGCACCGGGGCGGTCCCTTCGGGCCCGACGACGTTCGCAAACTGCAGGCCATCGGCGACCTCATGCACCGCCTCTGGAGCGACGAGCCGCTGTCGGCCGGTGCCCTCACCCCGCGCCAGCAGCAGATCGCGATGCTCGTGGGAGAGGGACTCACCGACCGGGCGATCTGCGATCGGCTCGGCATCTCGCTCCCGACGCTGCGCACTCATCTCGCACAGGCCTTCGCCAAGACCGGAACGCACAATCGCACCTCTCTCGCGATGACGGCGCGCGCCCCTCGTCATTAATGACGATGTCGGCGCGACGCCGCGTCGAGGATGCTCGGTCGCACGCAACCGCCTCTGCACCCGGGAGAGAAATGTCCACACTGCGCACGGGGGTCTCCCCCCTGTCCCGACTCGATCGCTTCCCCCGCTGGGGGTTGAGCGCGATCTCCGTCCTGACCATCGGACTGGGGATGCTCTTCGTCCAGTACGACGTCTTCAACATCAACGTCTCGTTCGTCCAGACCTGCGCCCAGATCATCGGCGGCTGCACCCCCGCGACCGCCGATCAGTTCGTCGGGCTCCCGATCTTCCTCAGCCTCATCGGCTACGGCATCGGTGCGCTCGTGCTCGGACCGCTGTCCGACCGCTTCGGTCGCCATCGTCTGCTCATCATCGCGATGGTCATCACCGGGCTCGGGTCGCTGTTCTCGACCTTCGCCGGGGATGCCACGACGTTCGGCCTCTCGCGCCTGGTCACCGGCATCGGGATCGGGGCCGACCTGGCGATCATCAACGTCTACGTCAGCGAGATCGCACCGCGGCGCATGCGCGGTCGCTACACCAGCGTGCTGTTCTTCATGGCGGCTCTGGGAGCTGCGCTCGGTATCTGGCTGGGCCTGTTCCTCACCACCCCCCTGACGCCGTGGCCGCAGGGACTGCCCTTCGCCCTGGCATCCGACACCTTCACCCAGGGATGGCGCTGGGTCTACGCCGTGGGGGCGATCCTGGCCGCGTTCTCGATCGTCCTGCGCATCGCCCTTCCCGAGTCGCCCCGCTGGCTCGCCACCCGCGGACGCGACGCCGAGGCCGCCGCGGTCGTCGAGCGGATGGAGAAGCTCGCCACCCGTCGTCACGCGCTCCTGCCCGCCTCTGAGGGCGACAGCGAGACGACCGAGGTCACCGCCGGCAGCACCTTCTCGGCGGTGCG
>JAKOMY010000266.1 GCA_022702225.1 Microbacteriaceae bacterium
TGCGGCACGTGGCATCCGCGCTGTCGACCGATCCGAGCACCCAGCCGCCGCCGTGGAAGTACACGATGATCCCGGATGCCGCGCGATCGAGGTCGGCGCGGTATACGCGTCCCGGAACCCGCCCGGCGCGCGTGGGGATCTCGATGTCGTCCCTCTGCGCGAGCTTCGTCGTCCCGGCGAACGTCCACGCCTCGAGTTCGATGTGCGCGCGGGCCTCGTCGAGGGGGAGCCGCTCGAAGTGTGCGCCGGGCGCGTCATTCATCACGCGCAGAGACGTCTGCACGGCGGGGTGCAGGGTGTTGCCGTCGATCACGACGGGGCGGCCGTTCACCGCGCGGAGGGCCGCGGGCGGAAGCGACCCGAGGGCGCGCGCGCCCCAGCGGAGCAGGTGGTCCTGGGGACGGGGACGGAGCATCGCGGAACCCTTCTGTCGATCACGGCAATGGGATCGACTATCGGGTCACTTTATTGCACACACGTACCGTTTTGTGTGACAAAGATGTGAATTCGTCTCCGAGAGGAAGCGGCCGGCGCGAGAAACCTGTACGTTTGTACCAACTAAGCGGGGGAGTGATCCCCCTCGCCCAGCGAAGAGGTCGCGGCGAGGGTCACGAACCCCACGATGGCGGCACGCAGGGCGTGCGCCAGCGACTGAAACTGGACCTCCTCGGAACGGGCGATGCGATGCAGGGCGAAACCGTCGATCAGGGCGACGACCGCAGCGGCGGCGTGCGGATCGATCACGCCGTTCGTCTGCAGCACGGCCGCCGCGAGCGCCCGCGTCTCGTCGAGGATCTTCTCGACGTGAACACGCAGGGCCGGATGACGCGAGGCGAAGAGGTAGATCTCGAACTGCGCGACCGTGTGGTCCTGCGATTGGCTGCGCACGATCTCGACGAACTCGTCGATCGCCGCCCCGGGGCTGTTCGCGCCCGAGACGAGGACGGAGCGGAACTGCTCGAGCCGCTCGAGCTCGGCCGCCATCGCGTGCGCGACGGCCTCGCCGATCATGTCGTCGAGCGAGTCGAAGAAGTACGTCGTCGACGAGTGCGGCACCCCCGCCGCGGCGGCCACCGACCTGTGCGTGACGGCCGCGATGCCCCCCTCGGCGATGATCGCGATCGTGGCGTCCAACAGCAGCTCGCGACGCGCGCGACCGCGCGCCCGCATCGGCCGGCTCG
Organism: Microbacteriaceae bacterium; assembly: GCA_022702225.1. Taxonomy (GTDB): domain Bacteria; phylum Actinomycetota; class Actinomycetes; order Actinomycetales; family Microbacteriaceae; genus Microbacterium. Next base: position 1,182 of record JAKOMY010000266.1, read on the forward strand.
TCGTCTCGCTCACGCTGTCCTCCTCGCCGACCGGGGTGGTCGGTGTCGCCTTCGGAACGGAGTAAGCCTATGACCGCCTCCCCGCCCTCTGCGGACCGGGCCCCGGCCCCCGACGTCGACGTGGTCGTGGTCGGCGCAGGTCTCTCGGGCCTGACCGCCGCTCACCGGCTTCGCCAGTTCGGCGCGACGGTGGCGGTGTTCGAAGCGGCGCCCCGCGTGGGCGGACGCGTGTCGTCGGCGGAGGTGGCGGGGGTGCACGTCGACCTCGGCGGGACGTTCGTCGGCCCCGGCCAGGATCGCATCCTGGCGCTCGCCGACGAAGTGGGCGTCTCGCGCTATCGGACCTACGCCGCGGGTCGCAACGTCATCCGGTGGCGCGGCGAGCATCGGCGCTACCGGGGCACGGTGCCTCCGGTCGGCGCGAGCCTGCTCGACGTGGGACGGATCCAGCTCACTCTCGACCGCCTGGCGCGCACCGTCCCCCGGGGGAACCCGGCCGCAGCCCCGCAGGCCGCGAACCTGGATGCCGAGAGCCTCGGCTCGTGGCTGCGCCGCTCGCACGCTTCTCCCGCGGCGCGAGAGCTCATCGCGATCGCCGGCCGGACGACGTGGGGGTGCGAGCCCGACGAGATCTCGTTCCTGCACGCTCTGCACTACATCCACCAGGCGGGTGGACTGTCGTCGATGCTCGACACCGAGGGAGGCGCGCAAGAGGAGCACTTCGTCGAGGGCTCGCACGCGATCGCCGAGCGTCTCGCCGACGCGCTCGGGGCTGCCCTGCGGGTGAGCGCTCCGGTGCGGCGCATCGAGACCGCCGCCCAGGGGGTGCGCGTGTCGACGGCCGACGAGACGGTGACCGCTCGCACCGTCGTCGTCGCCGTGCCACCGGCGCTGCGCGGCAGGATCGACTTCGCGCCGGCCCTTCCCCCCTCTCACGCCCAGATGGCCCAGCGATGGCCGGCGGGGGTGCTGTCGAAGGCCTACGCCGTGTACGAGCGGCCGTTCTGGCGCGACCACGACCTGTCGGGGCAGGGGCTCTCCGACACCGGCCCGGTCTTCATCACCTTCGACGCCGGTCCCGCTCACGCCGGCGCCCCCGGCGTGCTCCTCGGCTTCATCGGCGGGGTCTACGCCCGTGAGTGGGACGAGCTGGCACCCGCCGAGCGCAGAGCGCGGGCGCTGTCGTCCTTCGCCGACCTGTTCGGCCCCCGGGCACTGGATGCCATCGGCTTTATCGACCAGCGCTGGGGCGCCGAGCCCTGGGTCGGCGGCGGCCCCACGGCCGCCCCGGGGCCGGGAGCGGTCGTGCCCTACGCCGGTGCCCTGGCCGCCCCCGTCGGGTCGATCCTCTGGGCCGGGACCGAGACGGCCGATCGCTGGACGGGATTCATGGACGGCGCCGTCCGCGCCGGTGAGCGCGCGGCGCTCCAGGCCCGCGGCATCCTGAGCTCCTTCTCGACCGACCACGAACAGACGGGAGTCGCCCGATGACCTGGCGCCGCGAGTACACGCACCTCACCACCGCCACCGCCGACGCGGTGTGGAAGAGGTGGACCACGCCCGAGGACTGGGCCGTCGACGATCCCGATCTGCGCGAGGCCACCTTCCCCGTGCCCCCGCGCGTCGGTGCATCGGGCCGCGTGGTCAACCACGGAACCCCCGCTCAGCGCTTCACCTTCACTGAGCTGCAGCCGGGGGTCGCGATGAACTTCCGGATCGGCTTGCCGGGGGCGGTGCTGTCGTTCCCGCACCGCATGCGCCAGACGCCGAACGGGCTGTCGGTGACGCACGCCGTCGAGATCTCCGGTCCTCTCGCGCTGGTGTTCGGGCCCCTCGTGGGGCGCAAGATCGCCGCGGGCCTGCCGGCTGTCGTCCGCTTGGTGACGACGAATGCGCTCGCCGATATGGCCGCCGACGCGCGCGGGGAGTAGTCGGTGTCGCTGTCGATGACGCTCACGACCGCGGCGATGTGGGTGAGCGCGCGGCCGATCCGCCTCGCGCTGGCTCGTGACGACTACCTCGAGACGCTCGACCCGGGCCGCCGTCCGGCCGATCCGCCGGCGCGCCTGCGACGCTCGGGCCGTGTCGTCGTCTCGCGTGAGGGCGGGCTGCCCGTCTACCGCTACGAGCCGGCGGCGCGCACCGCGGGCCTCGAGCTGATGTACCTGCCCGGTGGGGGACTGGTGAATCCCCTCGTCGCCGAGCACTGGTGGATCGTCGAGCGTCTCGCCCGGGCGACCGGGGCGGCGATCACGGTGGTCTGCTACCCCCTGGCGCCCGAGCATCGGGCCGACGACACCCTCGCCGTGATCGACGCCCAGTACGAACGTCTCGCCGCGCGGGCGGGGACCTCCCGCCTCCTCGTGGCGGGCGACTCGGCCGGAGGGGCCGTGGCGGTGGGGCTCGCCCTGCGCGCCGCGCGTCGACCGGACGGGCTCGTGCTGTTCTCGCCGTGGCTCGACCTCGCTCTCGTCGACCCGGGGATCGCGCGTCGGATGCCGCGGGATCCCTCGCTGCGCGTCCCCGGCCTTCGAGCGGGCGCGCAGGCGTGGGTGGGCGATCGGGGGCTCGACGACCCGGAGCTCAATCCCGCGCGGATGGAGCTCGCCGGGCTGCCGCCGACCCTCGTGTTCCAGGGGGGTCGCGACATCTTCTTCGACGACGCCGTCGCCTTCGCTCGACGGGCGCGCGCCGAGCGGGCGTCGGTGCGTCTGGTGACCGCTCGGGCGGGGTTCCACGTCTACGTCGGGGCGTTCTGGACGCCCGAGGCGCGCGCGGCCTACGCGCTCGTGGGGGCTTTCTCGCTCGATCCCGAGCGATCGATGACATAACGGGACATATGTGCAACAATCTGCCGAGGGCGCGACGGTGCGCCCCGTTCAAGGAGGACCGATGACCGCTCGCTACGACCTGGCAAAGATCAAGCTCGGCAAGCTCATGACCGACCCCGATGCCGAGGGCATCATCCTCGACGTCATCCCCGACCTCAAGGCGAGCCCCACCTACCTCGTGGCCCGCACGCTCACCGCGAGCGCCGCGCTCAAGCTCGCCGAAGCGCAGATCGGCGCCGAGAAGGCATCCGAACTGCGTCGTCGCGTCGAGGCGCTCGAGGCGTGAGGGGC
>JAKOMY010000269.1 GCA_022702225.1 Microbacteriaceae bacterium
CTGTCGGTGAACGCCCGCGCCGCGGGGCCTCGCCTCGGCAAACAGGTGCAGCAGGCGATCAAGGCCGCTCGTGAGGGCGATTGGAGCGAGACCGACGGTCGGGTCGTCGCCGGAGGCATCGCGCTCGAGCCCTCCGAGTACGACCTCGTCGTCGAGACCGCGGGACGCCCCGAAGGCGAAGCGCTGGCGGTGCTGGCCGGCGGTGGTTTCGTGCTGCTCGACACCGTCACCACCCCGGAGCTCGAGGCCGAGGGCCTGGCCCGCGACATGATCCGCGGCATCCAGGACACCCGCAAGGCCGCGGGCTTCGACGTGAGCGATCGGATCTTCCTGTCACTGACCTTCGTCGACGACGCTGACGCGCGAGCCGTCGCTCAGGCGTTCGACGTGGCCGGGGTGGCATCCGAGACTCTCGCCGAGAGTGTCGTTCTCGCCGGAGCAGAGGGGCGGCTCATCGAGCGCGGCAGCGCGCTGCCGGCCGAGTTCGAGACGCAGATCGCTGCCAAGACCTACGCGAACGTCGGCGCCGTCACGGTGGCCGTCGCACGGATCGGAGCCCCCGCATGAGCGACCGCACCAGGGCCGACGCCGTCTACAGCGCGTTGCTCGAGCGGCAGGGCGAGCAGTGGGTGCAGCCCCGCGTCGAGCGCACGCGTCGCGTGCTCGAACTGCTCGCCGACCCGCAGCGGACCTACCGGGTGGTCCACGTCACCGGTACGAACGGCAAGACCTCGACCAGCCGCATGATCGAGAGCCTGCTGCGCGCGATGGGTCTGCGCACGGGGCTGTTCACGAGCCCCCATCTGGAACGCTTCACCGAACGCATCCTCATCGACGGCGAGCCCGTTTCGGATGCCGCGATCGCCGATGCGTGGGACGAGATCCAGCCGTTCGTCGAGATGGTGGACGCCGAACTGACCGCGGCCGAGGACGCGCCGCTGACGTTCTTCGAGCTGTTGACCGTGCTCGCGTTCGTCGCGTGCGCCGACGCGCCGATCGATGTGCTCGTGCTCGAGGTCGGTATGGGAGGGGAGTGGGACTCCACGAACACCGCCGACGGCGATGTCGCGGTCTTCGCGCCGATCGACATCGACCACACCGACCGTCTCGGCACCACCATCGCCGAGATCGCCACGGTGAAGGCCGGGATCATCAAGCCGGGAGCCGCGGTGGTGTCGGCTGCGCAGACCGAGGACGCACTCCGCGTCATCCGCGCGCGCGCCGCGAAAGAGGGGGCGACCGTGGCCGTGGCCGGCCACGAGTTCGACCTGGTGGGGCAGACCCTCGCCGTAGGCGGGCAGCAGCTCGACATCCGCGGGGTCGCCGGGACGTATCCCGAGGTCTACCTGCCGCTGTACGGAGCACACCAGGGCGCCAACGCGGCGCTCGCGGTCGCCGCCGTCGAGTCGCTGATCGGCGGTGGCACCCAGCCCCTCGCGGCCGACGTGATCGCCGACGGTCTCGGCAACGCCACCTCGCCCGGCCGCCTGCAGCTCATCGGTACCGCTCCGACCGTCTTCGTCGACGCCGCGCACAACCCGCACGGGGCGCGCGCTCTGGTCGCCGCCCTCGATGACTCGTTCGACATCGACGAGTGGGGCGCCGTGGTCGGCATCCTCGACGGCAAGGATGCCGCCGGCATCATGTCGGCCCTCGTCCCGGGGGTCTCCCGTGTGTTCGCCACGGCTCCCGCCAGCGACCGTGCGACCGATCCCGACGTGATCGCCGACGTCGCGGAGGCGGCGGACCTCCCGGTCACCGTGCACCCGACGCTGGAGGACGCCGCCGACGCCGCCCGCTCGTGGGCCGCCGAGTCCGACCGCCGCGCCGTCGTCATCGCCGGTTCCGTCGTGCTCGCAGGCGAGGCGCTGCGTCTCGCCGACCTCGAGGACTGGAAGGCCGGGTGGCAGGGATGAGCCCTCGCGAACCTCGCGCCCCGCGCCCTCGTCGTCAACGCGGCGCTCAGGAGTCTCTCGGCGCCGTCGTGCTCGGCTTCGAATCGATCATCGTCTTCCTCGGCGGCCTCGTGGTCTACGGCCTCAAGGTGCTGCCCTTCGGCATCGAGCCCTGGTGGGGGATCGTCGGCGGCGTCGTCATGGCTGTGGCGATGGTCGCCGTCTCGGGCTTGCTCCGCCACCGGTGGGCGCTGTTCGCGGGGTGGGGACTCCAGATCGTGCTGCTGCTCGGCGGCTTCCTCGTGCCGGCCCTGGCCGTCGTGGCTCTCATTTTCGGCGGCATGTGGGCGTATGCGACCATCAAGGGAGCAGCGCTCGATCGACAGAACGCCCGACGCGCCGCTTCCCCCGACCTCTCGAACGGAGAATGACCCATGGCTACCGAAGAGACCCTTGTCCTCGTCAAGCCCGACGGCGTCGCTCGCGGCCTCACCGGCGCGATCCTCGCCCGCATCGAGGCGAAGGGCTACGCCCTCGTCGACATCCGCCTCGTCGAGCCCGACCGTGAGACCCTGGCCCACCACTACGCCGAGCACGAGGGAAAGCCGTTCTACGAGCCGCTGCTCGAGTTCATGATGTCCGGCCCCTCGGTCGCCATCCGCCTCGCCGGAAACCGCGTCATCGAGGGCTTCCGCTCGCTCGCCGGAACGACCGACCCGACCACCGCCGCCCCCGGCACCATCCGCGGCGACTTCGGTCGCGACTGGGGCCTGAAGGTGCAGCAGAATCTCGTGCACGGTTCCGACTCCCCGGAGTCGGCCGCCCGCGAGCTGTCCCTCTGGTTCGCGTGACCACCGGCCTCGACAGGATCCCGAAGCGATGACGAACAACGACCGACCGACCAAGAACGAGCGCCGTCAGCACGCCCGCGACGTCGCCCGCCAGCGCGCCGACGCCGAGAAGCGTCGCAAGCGCCGCAACAAGTGGTTCCTCCAGGGCGGCATCGGCCTGGGCAT
>JAKOMY010000281.1 GCA_022702225.1 Microbacteriaceae bacterium
GATGGCAGCGCGAGACGCCGTCCGTGGTGTTCTCCTGCACCAAGGGCCTCATGGCGATCCTGGCGGCGCGGCTGGTCGCGTCGGGCCGTCTCGACCTCGATGAGCCTCTCAGTGCGCTCTGGCCCGAGTTCGGTGCGCGCGGGAAGGACCGGGTGAGCGTCGGTGACGCCCTCGCCCACCGCGCCGGAGTGTCGGCTCCCAGAGAGGACGTCTCGCGCGCGCAGCTCCTCGACTTCGACGCGATGGCGGCTCTGCTCGCGCGACAGCAACCCTTGTGGCAACCGGGCGAGGGATGGGCCTATCACGCGCTCACCCACGGCTGGATCTCCGGAGAGATCGTTCGTCGCGCCGGCGCGACGGAACCGGGAGCGGCCTTCGCCGAGATGGCGGCGGCCGTGGGCGGGGGCGCATGGCTCGGGATGCCGCCCGAGGTCGCGGCATCCGTCGCGCACCTGCGCGTCGGGCCCACGCTGGCCGCTCATGTGGCCCGGCAGCGGGAGGGGCGGGAACCCGCGACCACCGACTGGCTCGAGCGGGCGATGACCCTCGGCGGCGCGCTCCCCGAGACGCTGGTCACCGATGACGACGGCTTCAATGCCGACGACGTCCGCGCCGCGGTCATCCCCGGCGCCGGCGCCATCGCCACCGCTCGTGCCGTCGCGGCGATGTGGTCCGCCACCGTCGCCGTCACCGAGGGCGTCCGCCTCCTGGACGACGAGACCCTTCGGGTGGTGACGCGGGAACGGACCGCCGGTCCGCCGGTCTTCGCCGCTCCTGCGCCGTGGCCGCGGTGGGCGGCCGGCTTCCAGCTCGACTCCGAGGCCCGCCGTTACCTGGGCCCCACGAGCTTCGGGCACGATGGAGCCGGTGGTCAGGTGGCGTTCGCCGACCTCGACTCCCGGATCGGATTCGCCTTCGTGACCAACTGGATGGAGGCCGACGATCCCCGCGCGACGCGCATCGTCGACGCGCTCCGCGAGGTCGTGCGCTGATCGGGATTCAGCGCACCCGCGCCCACCCGTCCTCGCGTCGCTCGATGGCCCCGGCCGCTGCGAACGCCTCGAGCCACCCGCCCATCGGCCACACGCCCCACCGTTCGTGGAAGGTGGCGCCGTTGCGCAGGATGTCGTCGAGATGCTGCCACGGGGGAGAAGACACCGGATGCCACTGGTGGTACGCGTCCGCGCCGCCCACCCAGAGCATCTCGATGTCGGCCGCTCGCGCCGTCCAGGCGAGGTCGGTGTCTTCCGCGCCGTACCCCTCGTAGCCCGGGTGAAACCCCCCGATGCGCTTCCACGTCGCGGGGGTGACGGCGAAGGACAGCGACCAGAACAGGTCGTACTCCTCCGGGGTCGCTCGGCGGGTCGCACCGGCGGGCAGGGCGGGCCGGGCCCGGTGGGGACGGGTGAGGAAGGGCAGATCGGATGCTGTTTCCGGTCGCTGCACGCTCACCAGGTACGTGACCGCTCCCGAGAGGACGGCGTCGGGGTTGCTCGAGGCCGCGGTCCGGTATGCGGAAAGCAGGTCGGCGCCGGTCAGGCAGTCCACGTCGAGGAAGACGAGCAGCTCGGCCCCTGCCTCGATGGCCGCCGCGGCGGCACGGTTGCGACCTTCGCCGACGCGGAGCCCCGTCGACCCCGGTGGAACGTGCAGCGTGAGGGTGCCGGCATCCGGGACGTCGGTCGGCGGTGTCTCATCGAGCCAGACCTCGAAGCGCACGATGTCGTCGGCGACCTCGGCGAGCACGCGTCGTTGGCGGTCCAGGTGCTCCCGCCGGGATCGCGAGGCGACCGTGAGGACGGCGGTCTTCACGGCAGCGCCGCCTCGATCGCCGCGGCCATGCGCGCGGCCGCTCCGTCGACCTGCCACCGCGACCAGTCGGGGTCGTCTCCGGCGGCGAGCTCGACGAGCGCCACGAGACCCGCGGCGTCGATGCCGCTGCCGCCCTGCCGGGCGAGCCCCCACCGCTCGAGCGCTGCGGCCGTGTCCCGCTGCTCGTCGAACGGGCGCTCCTGCGCGACGACCACTGCACGCGCGCCCGCTGCAGCCAGATCCGCCACGCTGTTCTGCCCGGCGGCGCTCACCACGACCGTGCTGCGTGCGAGCAGCGGCCACGGATCGTCGACCCGGGAAGAGGGGTCGTGTCCCGCCGAGGTGACGTCCCATCCCCGCTCGCGAAGCCGTGCGACGGCATCCTCGCGGACGTGCTCGTCGACCACCCGGCCCAGCAGCAGCACCGACCGTTCCTCGCGCGGTGCGTCGCGTTCGCGTCCGTCGAAGCGCGAGATCCCGCCCGTCCAGACCACGCGATCGGCGTGCGCCGTCAGTGCGTCGGCGCAGACGGCGCCGCGCGGCCAGGGCGCGAGGATGGCGTCGGCGAGGTCGTAGGCGAGCGCGTGCGGCGCGTCCGTGCGCGTCCCGGGCTGCGTCATGGCGAGGGTGCGCAGTCCGAGCAGGCGCGCGAGCGCCACGACCTCGACGCTCACGTCCACCACCAGGGCCGTCACGGACCGTTCGGCGGCGGTCGAAGCGATGAGTGCCAGACGGTCGCGATGGCCCGGGTGATCGTGCGGTGCCCAGTGCAGATGACCGCGCACCGTGGGGTCGGCGTCTCGCGGATCGGCCGTCGACCCATCGGCCCGGGGGAAGGGGTCGGCATCCGGGGGCAGTTCGATCCAGTCCACCCCCGCAGCAAGGCCCGCCGGGCGGGGCATCGACGAGAAGGCGACGACGGGCGTCCGCAGGTGCGGGGT
>JAKOMY010000316.1 GCA_022702225.1 Microbacteriaceae bacterium
GCGAGGCCGAGCAGCTCGTCCACGCGAGCGAGGCTCTGGTCATCGCCGGTTCGTCGCTCGTGGTCAACTCCGGCATCCGACTGGTCGAGCGGGCGCGGCGCAGGCGCCTCCCGGTGGTCATCGTCAATCGCGGCGAGACCCGCGCCGACCAGCGCGCGGCGGTCAAGATCGACGGCGGCACGACGCACGTGCTGCGCGCTCTCGCCGACCGGCTGCCGGCCCTGCTCTGAGACCCGGCTCCTCTCGCGCGGCGAACTGCCAGGCGAACGGCGACGCTGTGATCGCGCGACGACTCCGCGGCCGCATGCGCCCGCGGGGAGGGGCGGCCCGCGCCATCCGGTGCCGCGCCCACCGCCGTCACCGCTCCCGCGTGAAGCCCACCACTCCGCCGTCGAGGAACGCCCGGTGCGCCCCGCGCACGGTCATGCCGGTGAGACGCTCGATCGCAGAGGTCGCCCCGGGGCGCAGCTCGCCGTGGCGGCGCACGAAGACCTCGTGGGCGCGGGGGGCGTTCCACCCCGCGGGCAGCAGGGCGGCCGGCAGGTCGGGATCGGTGAAGGGGAAGCGGCGGTAGTCGTCGGTGAGGCGCACGCGGGCCACCAGGGCATCGTCGTCGGTCCCGCCGTCGGCCGGGCTGTCGTGCCGCGCCACGAACGTGCCGTACAGCGCGTCGAGCGCGTCGAGGTCCCACCCGCGCGCGGCGATCGATCGGTCGTGGTCGAGGTCGCCGCTGCGGCTGAGGAACACGTCGGAGCTCACGCCGTTGGTCTCCATCAGGTCGCGCGCTGCGGCCATGCGGTCGCCGGGTGCGACCCAGATCGCGGGCTGCAGCTGCCCGAAGCCCAGCCAGGTGAGCTGCTTGCGCACCTCGTCGCGGGCCGAGCGGTCGCCCGCGCGCGTCGCGATGAGCGTCCACTGGCCGCCCCACTCGCCGGACACGTGACGGAAGATGCGTTCGCGTCCCTCGTCGAGCAGCTGCCAAGCCTTGGGCGAGAGCACGTAAGTGGTCAAACGACCGTCACGGCGGGTCTCGAACCATCCCTCGGCCCGCAGGCGCGACATCACCACGCGGGTGGTGGCCGGTTCGACCTCGAAGAGCTGGAGCACGTCGCTGAGTCCGCGCAGCGGAGCCTCCCCGTCGCCGCAGTAGCGGAAGTAGTCCCCGAAGAGCGTGAAGACGAGAGAGCGGGGGCGCATGCGAGAACGTTACCCGACCATCATGTAACGAAGCTATGGCGCAGAACGCGTTTATGTTGCATACTCGTTGCGTCGTGACGGTTCGACATTCTCAGCGAGGAGGCTGACATGCGTATCGCAATCATCGGAGGCGGCCCGGGCGGGCTGCTCTTCGCCGCCCTGGCCGCGCGGAACATCCCCGGGGCTCACGTCGACCTGTTCGAGCGCAATCGCGCCGACGAGGCCTTCGGCTTCGGCGTCGTCTTCTCGAACGCGACGCAGAGCGGGGTGGATGCCGCCGACTCGGCGCTGCGCGAGACCCTCGACGCGTCGGGGGTGCGGTGGGACGCCATCCGCGTCACCGCGAAGGGCGAGACCATGACCTTCGCCGGCAACGGCATGGGCGCCGTGCTGCGCAAGGATCTGCTCGCCGCCCTCCAGCAGCGGGCCGTCGCCGCCGGGGCGCATCTGCACTTCTCCGCCCCGCGATGCATCGACGAACTCGGCGACTACGACGTGATCGTGGCCGCCGACGGAGCGAACTCGCAGACGCGCGCCGCGATCGGCGACGACACCCTGGGGGTGACGTACGAGACGGCCGCGGCGAAGTTCATCTGGTTCGCCACCGACGCCCCCTTCGAGGGCCTCACGTTCCTGCACACCCACGCCGAGGGTCTTCCCGACGACGTCGCCGGCGTCTTCGCGGCGCACGCCTATCCGATCGGCGGCGGCCTGTCGACCTTCATCGTCGAGACCGACGAAGACACCTGGCGCGCCGCCGGTCTCGACGCCTTCGCCCCCACCACTCCCCCGGGCCCGAGCGACGAGCACAGCCAGCACCGGCTCGAGCAGATCTTCGCCCCCCTCATCGGCGGCGCGCGCCTGATCGGCAACAACTCCCGGTGGGGCAACTTCCGCACCATCCGCGCGCGCAGCTGGCACCGCGGCAACGTCGCGCTGCTCGGTGACGCCGTGCACACCGCGCACTTCTCGGTGGGCAGCGGCACGAAGATGTCGCTCGAAGACGCCATCGCCCTCGCCGACGCTCTCGCGGCGCACCCCGACGACGTCGAGGCCGCGTTCCTCGCGTACGAGGGCGTGCGGCAGCCGCAGGTCGCCCGCATTCAGGGCGCGGCGCGGCCGAGCCTGTCCTGGTGGGAGAACTTCGGGACGTACTTCCACGCGTTCGAGCCCTGGCAGTTCGGTTTCCACTTCTTCTCGCGCGCCCTTCCCGCGGCCAAGATCGCGCGCCGCGACCCGGATGCCGTGGACCGTGCCCTGCGACAGTGGCAGAACAGGCACGGCGCCCCGCCCCTCGAGTCGGCGGTGACGGGGCTCCTCGACAGACGTGTGCTCGACCGCGACCAGCTGCCCCCGGTCGTCACGGTCGCTGCGGGCGACGGGATCCGTCCCGACGACGCCGTGCGCGAGGCCCTCGCCGGTCACGCCGACGCGTCGGCGGTGCTCGTCACGGGCGGCAGCGCGCTCGATCGCCAGCTCACCGCCGAGGCCGCTCGCCTGCGACACGGCGTGGCGGCGATCATCGACGAGCCCGAATGCGACGAGGATCGCGCCATGACCCTTGTGCTCTCGGGCCGCGCGGATGCGGTGCTGCGATGAAGACGCGCGAGGGGACGACGCCCTGGCCCGCCGACGTCGCCGCGCGGTACCGCGCCGAGGGGCTGTGGCAGGGCCGCACGCTCGGTGACGCGTTCGCCGAAGCCGCGCACGTGCACGCCGACCGGGTCGCTCTCGTCGACGACGAGGTCTCCCTGACCTACACCGAGCTGCACGACCGGGTCGACGCGTGCGCGGCGCGCCTGATCGAGCTGGGCCTCGCCCCCGACGATCGCGTCGTCGTGCAGCTGCCGAACCACTGGACGTTCGTCGTTCTGACGGTCGCGTGCCTGCGGGCCGGGATCGTGCCGGTCATGGCGCTGCCCGCCCACCGTGAGCACGAGTTGCGGCACCTGGTCTCGGCATCCGAGGCCGTCGCGCTCGTCACTCCCGACGCCCTGCGCGACTTCGATCACCTGGCGCTCGCCCGCGCTCTACGGGCGTCGAGCCCGACCGTGCGGCACCTGATCGTGCTGAGCGACGATGACGACGCTCCCGACGCCGTCAGCCTCAGGGCCCTGTGCGCACCGTCCGACGATTCGATCCGCGGTCGGGCGCTGCCGAGGCCGGATGCCGCCGACGTCGCCGTGTTCCTGCTCTCGGGCGGCACGACGGGCCTTCCCAAGCTCATCGCCCGCACGCACGACGACTACCTCTGCAACATCGTCCTGACCTCGCCGCCCTCGGCGGTCGATCGCGACACGGTATACCTCGCGACGCTGCCCATGGGACACAACTTCCCGCTCGCGTGCCCCGGCATCCTGGGCACCCTGCTCGCCGGCGGCGCTGTCGTGCCGTTGGTTTCTCCGCGGCCCGAGCGCGCGTTCGCGGCCATCGAGCGGCACGGGGTCACCCACACCGCCGCGGTGCCCGCGGTGGTCGCCTCGTGGCTCGATCACGCCGGCGCCGTGGGGTTCGACGCGCTCGGGAGCCTCCGCGTGCTGCAGGTGGGCGGAGCGCGCCTCGCCGACGAGCTGGCCGAGCGCGTCGTGAAGGGGCTGCCAGGCACGCTGCAGCAGGTGTTCGGCATGGCCGAGGGGCTCATCAACGTCACGCGGCTCGACGATCCGGTCGAGGTCGTCGTCGGTACGCAGGGGCGTCCCGTGTCGCCCCTCGACGAGCTCCGCGTGGTCGACGAGACGAGCGGGCTCGACGTCGCCCCGGGCGCACCCGGCGTGCTGCTCACCCGAGGCCCCTACACGCCGCGCGGGTACTTCGACGCTCCGGAGACGAACGCGCGCTCCTTCACCCCCGACGGCTTCTACATCACCGGCGACATCGTGCGCCGACGTCCCGACGGGAATCTCGTCGTCGAGGGACGCAGTAAAGACATGATCAACCGCGGCGGCGAGAACATCTCGGCCGAAGAGGTCGAGAATCTCGCCTACGCCCTGGCGGGGGTGCGCCTCGCCGCGGCGGTGGCCATGCCGCACGACACCCTGGGTGAGACGGTGTGCCTGTTCGCCGTGCTGTCCGACGGGCACGACCTCGATCTCGGCGCGGTGAGGGCGCACTTCGATGCCTGTGGCGTCGCGGCGTTCAAACGCCCCGACCACCTCGTGACGGTGACCGAGCTGCCGTTGACGAAGGTCGGCAAGATCGACAAGAAGGCCCTGCGCGAACGTCTCGTCGCCGAGCGGTCCGCCGAGCTCACCGCATCCTGAACCGGAAGGAGCGTTCGATGTTCATCGACGCCGCGGGGCTCTCCCCCGCCGACACGTACCGTCTGCTGGTCGGATCGGTCGTGCCCCGCCCGATCGCGTGGGTGACGAGCGGGCGGGAGCCCGTGAACCTCGCCCCGTTCAGTTCGTTCACCTGGGTGAGCCAGCATCCCGCGATGCTGGGCTTCACCGTCAACAAGCGCGCGAACGGCCGCAAAGACACCGTGCGCAACATCGAGGAGCAGGGCGAGTTCGTGGTGAACATCGCCGACGAGGCGATGCTCGAAGCGCTGCACGCGAGTTCGGAATGGATGCCGCCGGAGGTCGGCGAGGCCGACCGCCTGGGTCTCGCCCTCGCGGAGTCGCGCGTCATCGGCATCCCGGGCCTGGCCGACGCCCCCGTGCGCATGGAGTGCCGATACCACTCCACGACCGCGTTCAGCCCGACGGGCGGCGAGTTCGTCGTCGGCACGGTGGTCGCCTGGTCGATCCGCGACGACGTCGTGCGGCTCGGCTCCACCGGTGCGGCCAGCATCGACACCGAACTGCTGCGGCCGATCGGCCGTCTCGCCGGCCCGCGCTACACCCCGCTCGGCGAGGTGGTCGAGCTGCCGCCGGTTCCGGGCGGGTGAAATACTCCACCCGTGAGACCCCGTGGGGTCTGCACGGGGCCCTGTGAGACGTCGACTCACCCCGGCTTGGGAGCGGAGCGCATCGGCGTCGGACGACCTCAGGTGTCCGAAATCGAGCACGGCGATCTCGAGAACATGAAGGTCCGCACGACCCGGGGATACCCGAGGCCGACGGCGGCAGCTTCGTCATCGAGTGCGTCACGGGCGACGCCCGGGCGCAGGTCGCTGAGTTCGGCGTGGGCCCCGCGCGTGCCGTCCCGCAGTTCCGCTCGGGTGACATCCGCATGCCAGTCGCGTCGCCCGACGCGGAGCACATCCGCGAGCGGTCGCGACGGAGCGCCCTCAGAACCAGCGTGCGATCGCCGGCAGCTCCCCACCGCCCACGACCCGCAGTCGCCGCGCACCGCGGCCGGCGAGCCAGCGCGCGAGGTCGGCCGCGGCGCCCTCGACCACGGGGCCGCCCTCGCCGTACTCCCCCGGTGCGGCGTCTCGGTCGGTGGACCGCAGCACCACCGCGCCGGGCTCCCTGCGGCGTGTCCAGGCACGCAGGACGTCGGCGACGATCCCGTCGACCATCTCGGGCGGGAAGTCGAGGAACGAGCCGCCGTTGTCGAGGTCGACCGCGTGCACCCACACTTCCTTGGCCCGCATCCACGCCGTCTCGCGCGCGGGCACCGTGCGTCCCTGCGCGGTGACGACCTCGGCATCCCACTGCGCATCGGTGAGATCACGCCACTCGACGTCGAGGTGCACGGCGGCGTGGTCGACGAGGTGGCGCAGCGCCCGGGTCGGCAGGGTCGCGCCGAGCACGATCTCGTCCCACCGCTGCGTGTCGGAGGCGTACATGCGGTTCTCCACGCCCGTCCGCGCCCATTCGACGAGTCGGGCGACGGCGCGGGCGTTGTAGCCGACATGCGCCACGAGGTGACGACGCGTCCATCCGGGCAGCAGGCTCGGCGCGTCGAGGTCGGCGTCGTCGAGCTGCATGAGCCGCCGGGCGAAGTACGCGGTGCCCCGGCGCGCGAGATCGAGGTGCGCGTGCGGGGCGGCGTCGGCGTCGTAGCGCGCGCCCGCCCCCTGCCGCTCGCGCAGGGCGAGCTGCTCGGGGCTCAGCGGGGCGCGGCTCACGGCTCTTCCGGGACGAATCGGTTGGTCAACGTCCCGATCCCGTCGATCGTGACCTCGACCACGCTTCCGGATGCCAGATACTCGCGGGGTTCGCGGGCGTGCCCGACGCCGCCGGGGGTTCCGGTGAGGATGACGTCACCGGGGCGCAGGGTCGTGATGGTCGAGACGTAGCGCACGAGGTCGACGGGGCCGTGGACGAGGTCGTGGATGTCGCCGACCTGCTTCTGCACGCCGTCGACGGTCGTGGTCATCCGGGCGTCGGAGGGGATCTCCTCGGGGGTGGCGAGCACCGGCCCGAGCGGCGTCGAGCGCTCCCAGGTCTTGCCCTGCAGCCACTCGCGGGTGCGGAATTGCCAATCGCGCATCGAGACGTCGTTCGCGATGGTGTAGCCGGCGATCGCGTCTTCGGCCTCCTCGTCCGACGCACGGCGCACGGTGGCGCCGATGACGACCGCGAGCTCGCCCTCCCAGTCGACCTCGGGGCTCTCCGGCGGCAGGGCGATCTCTTCACCGGCCGCGGCGAGGGTGTCGGCGAACTTCGCGAACAGCACCGGATACTCGGGCAGCTCGCGCTTCATCTCCAGGATGTGGGCGCGGTAGTTCAGGCCGACGCACACGATCTTGCTCGGTGCCACGATCACGGGCGCATAGCGCACGGCATCCAGCGCGATCACCGCCCCCTCCAGCGACGCCACCGCCGAAGGAGTCCCGGCGCGCAGCACGGCTCCGACGTCGGCGAACCCCTCCAGCACGACAGCGCGATCGCCCTCGACACGGGCGGCGGCGGTCTCACCGTTCCACAGGACGGTGCAGAGCTTCATGGACGGTTCCCCTCGACGACTCCGGCATGCGGAGCGATCACACCGAGGGCCGGGAGAGTTGTGCGGAGCGTCATCGCCGGCTCTCCTCGTCGCGGGCCGTTCGCCCGGTGTGAATCGGAGGGGTTTCTGCGGAGGGTCATCGGTCGGTCTCCTCTTCGAACTCGCGGTACAGCCCCAGCCCCTCGAAGATCGGGGTGTCGCTGAAATGGAACAGGTCCAGGCGCGTTTCGGCCTGCACGCGGAAGCGGCACCAGCTGGGCACGACGAAGATGTCGCCGTGCTCGACGGTGTGCTCGGTGTCGCCGAGCAGGACCCGTCCGGTGCCGTCGAACACCTGGTAGACGTTGGAGCCGACCTCCTGTCGCACCGGCGTCGAGGCCCCCTCGCGCAGGCGGTGAAACTGCGCGCGGATGGTGGGCATGACGTCTCCCCCGGTGGTGGGGTTCGCGAAGCGCACGGCGGCGTGACCGGGACCGACGGTGGCCGGCATCCCCTCGTTCTCGAGCAGCAGCTGGTCGGTCAGGGCGGCGTCGGTGTGCTCCCAGCGGTAGGCGCCGATCGGGCTCGATACGGTGCGACGCAGGCCAGCCAGCGGCAAGAGGCCCGGATGCGCCCACAGGCGTTCCGAGCGGGAGTAGTTGGGGGTCGCCTCGTCGGTGACCCGCTCGGAACCGAACTCGAAGAACCCCGAGTCCATCTGGTAGGCGAAGGGGATGTCGAGGCCGTCGATCCACGTCATCGACTCGTCGGTCTCGTTGTGGTGCCCGTGGAAATGCCAGCCCGGGGTGAGCAGGAAGTCGCCGCGGCTCATCCGCACCGGATCGCCGTTGACGACGGTCCAGACGCCCTCGCCGGAGGTCACGAAGCGGAAGGCGTTCTGCGAATGCCGGTGCTCGGGTGCCGTTTCGCGGGGGCCGAGTTGCTGAATCGCCGCCCACAGCGTCGGCGAGATGTAGGCGCGTCCGCCCATTCCGGGGTTGGCCAGACCGATCGCACGGCGCTCTCCGCCGCGCCCGACGGGCACGAGGTCGCCGGCGCGCTCGGCCAGGGGCTGCAGGGCGCTCCACCGCCAGACCCACGGCAGGGCCTTGGGCTGCGGGGTCTGCGGCATGAGGTCGTCGAGCTGCGTCCACAGGGGAATGAGGTGCTGCTCGTCGAATCCTCGGTACAGAGCGCGCAGTTCGGGGGTGTCCTCGGGCTGCATCGCGTTCTCGACCGGGGTGATGGTCTCGCTCATCGGTCCTCCTCGACGTCGGCGTGGTTCCAGGTTGCATTACTTTGCTTCGTTGCGCAACGCACTTTTGTCACACGTTTCGACGAGGCGAGACATTTCCCTTGCGCAAGACGCGAATTTGTTACACCATGTCGCCACGGGATGCCGCGGCACGGTGCCACGGCCCCGGTGAGAGCATCGACGCCGATCTGCAAGGAGGCAGAGCATGTCCGAACTCGAGCACCACTCGACCACTTCGTCCGATGGCACTCCCATCTCGTACTTCCGACGTGGCCGGGGACCCGCGCTCGTCGTGACGCACGGGAGCATCGCGACGAAGGAGCAGTGGATCCCCGTCAGCGAAGCGCTCGCCGAGCACGTCACGCTCTACGTGTACGACCGACGCGGCCGCGGCGGCACCGGGGATGCCGGTGACTACTCCCTCGCCCACGAGGTCGCCGACATCGCCGCGATGAGGGAGGTCGCCGGCCCCGGAGCACACCTCCTGGGCCACTCGTTCGGCGCCCTCGCCACCCTCGCCTACGCGCGCGAGCACGGCCTCGGCGGCGGCACCCTCCTCGCCTACGAGCCTCCGCTCGCCGTGCAGGGGCCCGTCGCGGGCGACCGCCTCGCCGGTTACCGAGAACTCGTGGATGCCGGTGACCTCGACGCCGCCCTCGAGTACGCGCTGGTGAACTTCGTGCGCGTGCCCGCCGAGGCGATCCCGTTCATCCGCGAGACACCGCTGTGGGGCGCCAGCGTGCCCCTGACCCCCACGTGGGTGCGCGAGCTCGCCGAGATCGACGCCCTCGGCAGCGACCTCGCGCCCTACGCGGAGATCGACGACCCCACCCACCTCATCGCGGGCACGGCGACCACGTCATTTCTGTATCAGTCCGCTCACGATCTGGCGAACATCATCCCCGGCGCGGGCATCACCGACATCGAGGGCGCCGACCACTTCGCGCATCTCGCCGATCCGCGAGGCTTCACCCGCGTCGTGGTCGACGCGCTCGATACCGCCGCGGTCGTTCGGTAACCCCCGCCCCCGGACCGGCCCCCGGCGCGCGCCCCGACCGCGCCGGGGGCCCCACGAGTCTGGACGGTTCCGCCGTCCGACGGAGCGCTCGGGCGCCCGGAGCCTCCGCACGCGGTGCGAGGGAGCGGGCGGCGGGGTACAGGCGGCGGGATGCGCACCCCACCCCCGGGTTAGGCTCGAACGGTGACGATCCTGACTCTGGTGCGACATGGCGAGACCGCGTGGAACTACGAGGGGCGGATCCAGGGCTCGACCGACATCCCCCTGAACGACACCGGTCGTCTGCAGGCGCGGGGCATCGCCGACACGCTCGCCG
>JAKOMY010000353.1 GCA_022702225.1 Microbacteriaceae bacterium
TCGCTGGCGAACTTCAAGAAGAAGTTCCAGCCCGGCTTCGCGCCCCTGTGGATGATCTACCCGGATGCCACGCAGATCCCGGCCATCGCGATCGCCCTGGTCCGCTGCTACATCCCCGGTCTCACCCTGCGCTCGGCGGCCGCACTCGCCGCGCAACTGCGCCGTCCGCGGGAGGCCGCGGGGCGTTGACGCGTTCTCCCTCGTGACAAGAGCAGCGGGATGCCGCGAGAACATGCTGTCATCTCGTGAATCGCCCTGTTCTCGGCGCGCGGCCTGTTCTCGTGACGCCGCGCCGCGGGGTCACGTCGGGGGTGAGGCGACGCGCGAGCGGCGATACATTGAGGGCGGAATGAGCGGGCGGCGCGGGGGTGCCGCCGCTTCTCGGAAGGGGGACTCACCGTGCGGAGAGCGTCGATACCGGCCGGAGGGCGCGCGCCGATCAAAGGGGCGTTCGCCGCAGTGCTCGCCGTGACGATCGCCGTCGTCCTGTCGGGCTGCTTCATGATTCCCCTCGTCGACGGGCGATCCCCGTTCGACGACCCCTTCGGCTCGAGCGAGAGGGACATCGAGAAGGCGATCTCCCCGATTCAGGCGGCGCTCGACGACAGCGGTGCCGGTGGTGACCGCTGGCACCTGGTGGCCGAGTCCGCGAGCGAGAACTGCGAGGGCCCGTGCAATCTCTACGTCGCGGTGCGGGTCGAGCCCGTCAACGTCGATGATCCCGACCGATGGGTGCCCGAGGAGGTGCTGCGCGAGACGCTGATCGCCGTGGTTCCGGTCGCGGAGAGGCAGCGCGTGGATGTCGCCGTGGTCTCCGGGTATCGGAAGAACGAGTACGGAGGCCTGGTCAGCGCTGAGCTTTCGACCGCTGTCGAGTCGCTCTTCGGTGAACGAGTGCGTAGCGACGAGTTCTCTGCCACCTCGGACGAGAGCTACGGCGATGCGGAGGTGCACGCGTTCACCCGGACGCACACGAACGTCCTCGCGAGCATGGGCCTGGGCTGACCGGCTCCGTCGACGTCGGCCACGCCCACTCGGCGGTGTCGGGCGATGCCCTGAGCTCGGGCGCTCGCCTCGATCGCGTCGCGCAGTTATGCAACCGCGCACGGACGCACGCGGCCGCGGTGGGCGGTGAAGTGCTGGTCGGTGACGTCCATGCTCCCGACGTGCACGTTCGTCTGCCACGAGATCGGGTAGAGCGCCGGTAGGGCTGCGACCCCATGTCGCGTGAGGGCCACGTCGCCGGTCACGAGAACAGGAGATGTCACGAGGACAGGCCGTTCCGGCGGAAATCGTCCTGTTCCGGTCGCGAAGCCTGTTCTCGTGACGTCGTCCGGTGCGCGCCCCGCTCAGCGGGCGTCGGTCTGCGGCCGCTGGTACACGTCGGGGACGTCGTCGCCATCGGCATCCACCTCTTCGTCCTGCGCGAGCTGCTTGTAGCGGCGGTTGCGCACCAGCAGCACGGCGGAGGCGAGGACGGATGCCAGGAGCGAGGCTGCCATGATCGCGATCTTCGCGTCGTCGGTGTGTGGGGAGCCCTCGGGGAAGCTCAGCTCGGCGATCAACAGCGACACGGTGAACCCGATGCCGGCGAGCAGGCCGACCCCGGCGAGGTCGATCCATTTCAGCGCCGGGTTGAGCCGCACCTTCGTCACGAGGGTCAGGATGCGCACGCCGAGCAGGATGCCGATCGGCTTACCGAGAACGAGACCGGCGACGACGCCGATGGTCACGGGGTCGGTGAGCGCCCGCATGATGCCCTCGCCCCCGCCGACGGCGACACCCGCGGCGAAGAACGCGAAGATCGGCACCGCGATGCCGCTCGACAGCGGCCGGAAGCGGTGCTCGAACTGTTCGGCGAGGTCCATGCCGTGGTGCTCGGGCTGACGGCGCGAGGCGGCCACGGGGATGGTGAAGGCGAGGGCGACCCCGGCGATCGTGGCGTGCACGCCCGACGCGTGCAGGAGGGCCCACGCGGCGAAGCCGATCGGCAGCAGCACGATCCACGCGCCCCACGCGTGGCGCGAGAACCAGGCTCGCGCCCGGTGCGCGATCGCACCGTAGATCGCGACGAGCACCGCGAACACGGCCAGGGGCAGCAACGAGATGTCGCTGGTGTAGAAGATCGCGATGATCGCGATCGCGATGAGGTCGTCGACGACCGCGAGGGTCAGCAGGAAGATGCGCAGGGGCCCGGGCAGGTGCGAGCCGACGAGGGCCAGCACGGCGACGGCGAACGCGATGTCGGTCGCGGTGGGGATCGCCCACCCGGCCAGCAGGCTGGGCTGCGTGTGCACGATCGCGACGTAGATGAGGGCCGGAACGGCGACGCCCGCGAACGCCGCCGTGACCGGGACGATCGCGGTGCCGAAGCGGCGCAGGCTGCCGCTGACGATCTCGCGCTTGAGCTCGAGGCCGACCATGAAGAAGAACACCGCGAGCAGGCCGTCGGCCGCCCACGTCCCCAGGCTCAGGTCGAGATGCCACGGCTCGTAGCCGAAGCGGAAGTCGCGCAGCGCGAAATACGCGTCGGACGCGGGGGAGTTCGCCCAGATGATCGCGATGATCGCGGCGACCACCAGCAGCATGCCGCCGACCGATTCGCGGCGGAGCAGGGTCGTGACGCGGTGGACTTCGCGGTAGCCGGGCCAGCTCGGTGCGCGCGTGTGGGTCTCGGTCATGGGGAGTGTCCCTTCCGGGGTCGATCGACAGATCGTCGACCAGACTTCCCGACACGCCTCTCCC
>JAKOMY010000356.1 GCA_022702225.1 Microbacteriaceae bacterium
GGGAGAGGATCGTGTACGTCCCGCCCTCGCGGTAGATCAGCAGCGCTTCGCGGAACGGCTTCTGCGAGAACATGGCCGTGTAATACAGGGCTTGCGCAAAGATCGGCTGTCCGAGGGTCAGGGTGACGGTGGTCGGCTGCTGCGGCATCGATCAGGGGCCTTTCTGATCCGGGCGGGGTCTTCCATCCACCCATAGACGTCGCCCGCACAGCAATGCCGGCGGCCATGTATTGGCCATGGCTTCGCTGGAGTGGTGGCCCCGATCTCGCATAGATCGGTGACAGATCTTCATCAACCCGAGGGAGCCCGCCCGCGCCGAACGGCGTGAACGGGCTCCCGCAGCACGAGCAGGTCACCGCAGGCGGAACTCCACCGTGGTGGTGTTGCCCGCGGCATCCTGGACGATCATCGTGTTCTCGCCCGAGACGGCGCCGAAGACGCCCGGGGCGACGAAGTTCACGTCGGACCACTCGTTGTCGACGAGGTCTTTCACGACACCGTTGATGGTGGCGCGATCGATCTTGCCGGCGTCGTACAGCTTGAAGCTCACCTTGTCGTACGCCTCGGCGCTGCCCTGCGTGAACGCGTCACCCTGCTTGACCGTCACGGTGGGCGCCGTGGTGTCGGTCGGGGTGTCGTCGGCGGCGACCACGCGGATGTCGTCGACGAACGCGGTGTTGTCGCCCTCGGTCGTGGTGGCGACGATCGAGATCGTGTGCTCGCCCTGCGTCACCGTGAACGGCGCGGTCTCGTAGTACTGGTAGTCGCCGCCGACCGGGACGTAGTGCCCCAGCGTCTGACCGTCGACCTGCACGTCGAACTCCTGCCGACCGCCATAGCCCACGCGGTTGGCCGCCGCGAACGTGAGCGCGAAGGTGCCCGCGGGGAACACGACCGTCTGATCGAGGCGGCTGGCCAGACCCGAGTCGCTCTTCAGGTACGCGGTGCGCTCGCCCTCCGGGGCGGGCGAGGTGGGCGTGAACACGCTGTTGTTGTGCTGGATGCCGGCGCGAGCGCTGAACGTCCAGCCGTTCACCATCGGGCCGTTCGCGGTGCCGCCCGTCGCGGGACGCTCGAAGCCGGCGTTGAGGATGCTCACCAGCGGCGGCTCCTCGGAGGTGTCGGGGTTGACGAAGCACCGGTTGTCGCCGCCGGGGTTCGGGTCCGAGCCGAACGAGGCGACCGAGCAGTCGACGCCGTCGGTGAAGGTACCGAACACGAACTGCCCCGCGGAGCCGAACGCCACGTTCGCCTCGCCGTCGAAGGCGCACGTGCCGCCGTCGGCGTACTGGCAGAAGGTGTAGCCGTCGGGGGCGTTCTGTACGTCGAGCACCTTGTACAGCCGCGACGTCACGCCCGAGGCGGTGTCGCCCGGGGCGATCGCGACCGCCCGCAGGTAGGTCGTCTGGAGCGGTTCGAGGAAGATCTGCCCGGTGTAGGCGGTGGAGGATGCCGTGGGCTCGCTGCCGTCGGTCGTGTAGAAGATCTGTGCTCCGGGCGTGCCACTGGTGATGGTCACTGCTTCGACGGACGGGTACATGCCGCCCGGCAGGCTGAAGACCGGGGCGTCGGTGACGCCCGCGGTGCTCGCGGGGGTCACCTCGACCAGCGCGACGCCGTACTCCCCGCCGGGGAGCGTGGCTCGCACGGCGACGCTGCGCTCGGTGGCGACCGCGGGGGCGGTGTAGACGCCGTTCGCATCGACGGTGCCGTTGCCGTCTCCCACGACCGACCAGGTGGGCGTTCCGGTGCCGTCGATCACGCTCGCGCCGAGCTGCACCTGGCCGCCGCCGGCGACCTCGGAGCGCACGGCTGTCATCTTGACCTGCGTGGCGGCGGGTGCCGTGGTGTAGATGGCGTAGCTGTGCTCGGAGCCGACGGTGTCATCGGTGAAGGAGTTGCCCGCGGGCGTCAGCGTGCCGGTCGAGGCCGGGAGCAGCGCGTTGTCTTCGGGGTGGGCGATCGCATCGGTGTAGGGGATGCGGGTGAAGTCGTCGGTGGCGTCGCCGCCCTCGAACTGCACGCGCACGTCTTTCGACGAGCCCTCCTGCGTTTCGACGAGCACGGTCAGCTCGCCGTCCGGCGCGCGGAACGCCGTGGCGCGCACGTCGTCGTCGGACACCTCGGTGCCGAGCACGGTGCTGTGCGCGGGCACGTAGCGCAGCAGCGGACCGGCCTCGTAGAACGCGGCCGTGGGGGCGAGCCCGAGGATCAGCGAGTCCCACAGGTTGTAGGAGCCGTTCGTGTCGCCCGCGGGATCGCCCGTCATGACGCCGTTGAGCTGCCAGATGAGGTTCGAGTGCACGCCGTCGTTGGCGCTGCGGACGATGTAGTTGGCGTACCCGGTCTCCCACACGCTCGTTCCGGGGTTGGTCCAGCCCATCTCGGAAAGGTTGAGCGGGGCGTCGCCGATCACCGCGCGGCGCTGGGCGATGGCATCCCCCATCGCGTCATACGACTCGCCGTACAGGTGGAACGAGTACTGGTCGAAGACGTCGCCAGCGTTCTCGGCCATGTACTGCGTCCACGCGACGGCGTTGACCTCTTCGGGACCCCAGATCTGCACCTCGTCGCGCAGACCGTCGGTCTTGAGTCGGTCGCTCACGGCGCGCGCCATGTCGGCGTAGTACGCCTTCTCGTCACCGGGTGCCCAGAAGTCCCAACTGCCGTTGGGCTCGTTGTAGAACGTCAGGTAGTCGACGTTGTCGTAACCGCGATCGAAGAGGTTCTGCAGCAGGGCGGATGCCGAGGCGCCGTACGCCGGCAGATCGGCCGGGGCCGAGATGTATGGGTCGGGGGCGCCGGGGATGGTGAACCAGTCGTGGACGCGCTCGCCGACCTTCCACCCGAAGTTCAGCTCGATCTCGGTACCGGCGGCCTTGAACGCGTCGAGGTAGCGGTAGAACGCCAGCATCTCGGGGCTCTCGAAGTCGTACTGCCCCTTCTGCAGCTCCATCCAGTCGATCTGGAACCACACGCGCGCCACCTTCGGGCGCAGCGTCTGGATGCGCTCGACGTCGACCTCCCAGTCGGCGTCGTCGTAGCCGTATTTCGTCGTCCCCTCGAGCAGGCTCCCCGGGATGACGTTGACCCCGACGCCGAGGTAGTCCTCCTGCACCGTCTGATCGAGGTGGACGGTGACGGTGCGCTGCTCGTCGGCCGCGAATGCCGCGGTCGCGGGGAGGAACAGGGCGCTGGCGACGACACTGGTCGCCGCCGTGAGGGCGAGGGCTGTGCGCCGTCGACTCATGGGATCTCCTATCGCCATTGATGCGGGGACGGTGAGAGGAACTATCGAGAATGTAGTCCTGCTACGCCAGGGGTGACGTGAGCGAGGTTATGCGGTTGCGTAGCGGGGCGCAAGTGGCGGAAAATCGCGGGTCGCGACGGGGTCGTCGATGTAGTGAAGGTAGTACAGCTACTCGAATCGGTAGTAGGCATTCGGTAGCGGCTCGGCAGAACGCCGCCGAGGAGCGCGCCGATCCGCCCCGTCGCACCGATTGTGGACGCGGCGAGGGGCGGCGGGGCTCAGGCCGCGGGGACGCCGATCGCCGCGGTGGCCTCGGCCGAGAGCGCGCGGATGGTCTCGGCATCCCGTGCCGCCAGAGCCGCCGCCGGCACCATCCACGAGCCGCTGACGGCGAAGACCGACGACAGCGCGAGGTACTCGCCGGCGTTGGCCGCCGACACCCCGCCCGAGGGAAGGAATCGCACGTCGGGGAACGGCCCCGCGAAAGCCCTCAGCGCCGAGGGGCCGCCCACGGCCGCGGCGGGGAAGACCTTGAGGTGGTCGAGGCCCGCGGCCACGGCGCGCTGGATCTCGGTGGCCGTCGCGACCCCCGGCACCAGGGGAACGCCGCGCGCGGCGGCGCGCTCGGCCACCGCGTCGTCGAAGCCGGGGGAGACGAGGTAGGTCGCCCCGGCGTCGACGGCCTCGTCGACCTGCCGTGCGGTGGTGACCGTGCCGGCGCCCACCGCGAAGCCCGAGCGACCGGCGATCGCGCGGATCGCGTCGAGCGCGGCCGGGGTGCGCAGGGTGATCTCGGCGCACGGGATGCCGCCCGCGGCCAGGGCGTCGGCCAGGTCGGGGGCGAACGCCGCGTCGTCGAGCACGACGACGGGGACGATGCGACTGTCGCTCAACATGGTCGGCGACTCACGCGTCTTGCGAGGTGGGCGCCACGACGATCTCGCGGAAGCTCACGTGCTGCGGCTGCTGGTAGGCGGTGAGGATCGCCGCGGCGATGTCGTCGGGCACGAGACCCCCGCCGATGCTCTTCTTGTAGTCGTTGTAGCCGTCGAGCACGTCGCCCTCACCGGTGTTGCCGAGCAGACCGGTGTCGACCATGCCCGGCGCGACGAGCAGCACGCGGACGCCGTGCGCGGCGTTCTCGCGGCGCAGTCCCTCGGTCATGGCGTGCACGGCGTACTTCGTGCCGTTGTAGACCACGTGGTTGTCGTAGAGCTGCTTGCCCGCGATCGAGCCGATGTTCACGATCGTGCCGCGGCCGCGCTGCTGCATGCCCGGGAGCACGAGTTGCGAGTTCTTCACCAGGGCCACGCAGTTGACGTCGAACTGCTCCTGCACGAGCGCCGGGTCCTGCTCGGCGACCGCGGACAGCGCCATCAGGCCGGCGTTGTTGACCAGCAGGTCGACCGGGCCGAAGCGTTCCTCGGCGCGGGCGAGAGCGGCCGACACGGCGGCGGTGTCGGTCACGTCGACCTCGGCGACCTCGGCATCCGGCAGTCCGAGGGCGGCCATCGGCGCGAGGCGGCGCGCGATGAGGAGCAGGGGGTGACCGGCGGCCGAGAACGCGCGCGCGGTCGCGGCACCGATGCCGGAGCTGGCGCCGGTGACGACGACGAGGGGGAGGGAGGTCATGGGGTCTCTTTCGCGGAAGTGGATCGGGCGAACAGGGCGGCGGCGTCGGACGCGGCGGCGAACCGCTCGCGGAACGCGTCGTAGGCGGCGACGCCGTCGGGATCGGGGACGATGCGCTCGAGTTCGACGTGCGCGTCGTCGACGACGTCGAACGAGCTCCACGTGCCCGATCCGACGAAGACGAGCGCCGCGGCGCCGAGGGTGGCCGCCTGCTGGTCGACGGAGGTGCGCAGGAGCGGCGTGTCGAGCACGTCGGCGTAGATGCGGTTCCACACGCGCGATCGGCTGCCGCCCCCCGACACGAGCAGATCGGCGTCGGCGGGCAGACCGCTGAGCGCGCGCACGTGGCGCAGGCTCCGGTCGAGGGCGAAGGCGACGCCCTCGAGGCACGCGCGCACGAGATCCGCGGCGCCGGTACCGAGCTCGAGGCCGGTGAGGGCGCCGCGGACGCCGCTGCCGCCCTCGAGCGGCGTGCCACCGGCGAGCGTCGGCACGAGGACCGCCCCGCGCGCCCCGCGGGGGCTGCCCTCGGCGCGGTCGATGAGCTCACCGACGTCGCCGCCCGGCGCGAGCAGGTCGCGCAGCCACGTCAGGGTCGTGCCGCTGCTGAAGGTCGACAGCGCGCTGACGTGCAGGCCGGGGATGGCGTGGCGGAAGACGTAGGGGCGGGTGGCGACGTCGACCACCGGCGCGCGAGAGGTCACCGTCATCCAGCTCGACGAGCCGAGCGCGGCGTACAGGCGGCCCTCGCGGGTGCCCCGCGAGCCGAGCGCCATCGCCGCGTTGTCGACCGCGCCGGCGTGCACGGGCACGCCCGCGGGCAGGCCGAGCGCCTCGGCCGCCTCGGGCCGGAGCGTGCCCACGACCTCCGCCGCCTCGCGCGGGGGAGCGAACAGCGCGCCGTCGATCCCCGCCGCCTCGAGCACCTCAGCGTCGTAGGCGCCCGTGGTGAGGTCGTAGGCGCCGGTCCCGGATGCCATGGAGTGATCGGTCGCGATCTCACCGGTGAGGCGCAGGGTGATCCAGTCCTTCGAGCCGAGCAGCCAACGGGTGCGCGACCACCGCTCGGGGTCTTCGCGCCGCATCGTGCGCGCCTTGAAGACGGGGTACAGCGCGGCGCCGAAGCCGTTGCCCGTGCGCAGGTACCAGGCGTCCTCGTCGATGCGCTCGAAGACGTCAGCGCTCAGGCCGCGGGTGTCCGACCAGATCGGTGTCGTGCCCGAGAGCAGCTCGCCGCGCTCGTCGACCTGCACGACGCCCAGGCTCTGCCCCGACAGCGCGAGACCGATCACGGCGTCGCGGGCGCCGGGCACCTCGGCGAGCACGGTGCGGGTGGCCGAGGCCACGGCATCCCACCACTCCTCCGGCCGCTGCTCGGCGCGACCCGGCCCGGGGTGGACGGTGGGGTAGGTCACGACCGTCTCGGCCAGCGACCGGCCGTCGGCCGACCACAGCGACGCCTTGCAGCCACCGGTGCCGAGGTCGAGAGCGAGAGCGAGCGGCCCCATCGGTCAGCGCGTCGCCAGGGCGAGGTCGCTCAGCCGCTCGAAAGCGGGCCCCGAGGTGGGGATGTCGATGTCGAACACCTCGGCGATGACCTGCGTCCATCCGTGCACGAAGTAGATCCAACCATCCTCGACGCGCAGGGAGCGAGCATCGGACTGGGCGCGAGCCTGATCGAGGAAGACGAGGTCGCCGCGGTAGTTCAGGTCCCACGCCACGCCGTCGTGCGGGAAGACCGCGTCGTCGGGGAGGGGCGAGCCGGGGGCGTCCTTGCCGAGACCCGTCGCGTTGACGACGAGCGATCGCGGCGCCAGGTCGGCCAGTACGCGGGCGTTGTCGGCGGGCGTCGGGGTCAGGTGGTATTCGAACCGGGTGTCGGTCGGCAGCGACGCGTGGATCTCGCGCAGGTGGTCGAGGCGCGCGGCCGAGCGGTTGGTGACGACGATGCGAGCCGGGCGGTCGAGCCCGCGCTCGCGCTGCGACAGGTACCAGCTGATGGCGATGGTGGATCCGCCGGCGCCGAGCAGCAGCGCGTCGGCCGGGCCGCCCGCCCAGAACCCCTCGGGCAGGAACGCGTCGAGCGCGAGCCCGCTGGAGATCGGGTCCTTCGCATGGCACACGAGCCGGCCGTCGCGCT
Source organism: Microbacteriaceae bacterium (assembly GCA_022702225.1). GTDB lineage: Bacteria > Actinomycetota > Actinomycetes > Actinomycetales > Microbacteriaceae > Microbacterium. Next base: position 7,023 of record JAKOMY010000356.1, read on the forward strand.
TGGACAGGCAACTGGTCTCGCCCATCAGCTCGGCGAACGGGTCGATCTCGTCGAACAGGTCGTGGCACGCGGCGTAGAGGTCGATCTTGTGCGTGGTCACCAGGGCACCGAGGCTCAGCGGATCTTCGGCGATGAAGCGGACGACGCGGCGATAGTCCTCGACGGGCGCGTGCAGCGGCAGGTCGATGCCCTGCAGCACGGCATCCGTCAGTCCGAGGTGCTCGGCCCACAACGGGAAGACGTGCTGGATCGACGAGCGACCCGTCGTCACGCCGATGAAGTACAGCGTGGGCACGGTCGCCGGGCGCAGGGTGTCGGCGGTCAGGGTGGGAAAGGTCATGGCTTCTCCTTCGCGGCCGCGACGGCGACCAGGGCGGCGTCGGCGTTCATGCCGAAGCGGGTGACCCCGAGTCGGGCCATCTCGCGGACGGTGTCGATATCGCGGATGCCGCCGGCGGCCTTCAGCGCGGCGCGACCGGCCGCGCGCTCGGCGATCAGCCGGATGTGGGCGAGCGAGGTCGGCACGCCCGACCAGCCGGTTCCCGTCTTGATCCACGGGATGCCGGCCGCCACGGCGGCGTCGACGCCGCGGCGGATGTCGTCGTCGTCGAGGCGCCCGACCTCGAGGATCGCGCGCAGCGGGACCCGCCCGTCGACGACCTCGGCGACCGCGGCGAGCTCGCGCTCGACGT
>JAKOMY010000357.1 GCA_022702225.1 Microbacteriaceae bacterium
GGGCTGGATCGAAAGTCGCGTTCCCGCATAACGGCGGATGTGTCTGAGCCTCGACCCACCGTGCTCCCATGCACGCACCTGGGGTCACTGTGGAACAGCTACCGCGCACCAGCTTCAGGCGGAAGAGTGAGCTACCCCGGTACGCCGTGCGGCTCGACGGGACGATGATTGGCCGCGTCGAGACTCACCACCTGGACGGAGCCAGAAGCCTCTTTTACTTCTCCCACGCACTCCACCCCGAGAGCGGCGAAGAGCACCGTCTCGAAGGCGGCATCGACTTCGAGGAACGGGTTGACGTGGTGCGCCGGTTCTGGTTGGACCCGATGCAGTTTCCTCAGCACCTGGGCATCAGGCGATAGCGTGACCGGCATGACGAACTACAACCTATTTCGCGAGAACGACAAGTGCGCTCCGACGGAGGAAGAGAAGGCAGAGATTGAGCGCTTATCGGAGACGTTCAGAGACCTTCAGCGGCAGAACGCAGTGGACGAGATTCGTCAGCTTGCGCGCCGAATCATGGCTCTCTCGCGCTCGCTCAGCGACGAGAAGACCGTAGGCCGCATCCTCTCTGAGTCCGATGAAGGGGACGCATCCACCGTGCAGCACTACGCGGAGCAGATTCACTGCAGGCTGACCGCTCCCAGGGACTCTGCGACCTCCTGAAGGCGGCCATAGGTGGAGTTCTTCGCCGCGTTCGACGGTCCGGCCTGGACCACCTTCGGTATCTCGTTAGCGGCCCTGGGAGTGTCGGGATGGGCGCTCTGGCGTGCGCGGACACCGCAACCGCACTGGGAGTTCGTGAGCGCAGGGAAGGAGTTGGTAGGTAACCCGGACTATTGGGATAGCTACGCGCAAGTTTTCCGCGCCCATTATGTGAAATGGACGGCGAACGTCAGACAAGACGGTCCTGGCACGGCTGAGTCAGTGCTCCTTTCGCGGCGCGACCCTTCAGGTGGATGGTCGGAGGAACGGGAGCTACAGGCGCTGTCCGTCGGGCGCGGCGGAAAGTTCGGAATCATCCTGTGCGAAGACGCCAAGGTCCCGGGGGAGTATGTCATCAGGATTCGTTACAGGTGTCTTCCCAATACGCGCAAACTCCGAACGTGGGAGCACACCCTCACGCTGGACTAACAGCGGTACCTCTGAGCGGCTGCATGGTCACCGGCTGTAACGCGCAGCCGTAGTTTGTCAGGCTCGATTCATCCAGAAGGTTGCTGCGTACAACCGGAATACAGACTGTCCTAGCAGGAGAACCTGATACATGGTCAGCGAGACCGTGACAGCAGACACCACATTGCTCAATAACCAGTGCGATGGCACCGCTAGCTGAGCAACCGCGAGGCCCGTCGCCACAATGCCGACCAAGACTGTCCAGAAGAGTTGAGTAGTCAGCCGGTACACATGCCAACGCTCATCGCTCGTATTGAAGCCAGGCGTCGTTTTCGCGTTGATGGCGCGGGGCCAGAACAGCATCGCCATCGTCACGCTGAGAGCGGTGAACACCGCATTGGCAGCGAGGATGGCTGCGCCGGGGTCGTCAGTCGGAGCGCTGAGACCGTATGCAAGCCCAAGGAGGGCCGCCAGAGCGGCCCAGGAAAATTGCAGGGGCTGTGCTCCCTGGCGGGCAATAGACGGCGGCGCGTCGGAGTGAAACTGGTCGCGAACCAGCCGCCAAACCGAAATCCCCTTCATATGTCCCTACCGCCTCAGCCTCCGAAGGTTTGAAGTATGTCATCGACCACCGACGCCAGGTGTTGCGCGAGGTCGCGACCGTCTTGCAGGAACTCGCAACAGGCGTCCGCGAACTCTGCTGGCGTCGGTCTGATGGGGACTCTCAAGTTCGTTTGGTCGGGTCCAACCTGATAGATGAGCGAGGGAGGTTCGTCCCCGACCCCGACCCCGAAGGAACGCTGATGCCCGCTCGGCGTCTCGAACGCCACGGTCGCGGACCATCCCGCACCTACCAAACCATCGACCGTGAGTCCGTCTTCAACCACCGGGATATCTCGCAGGAAGCCGAACACTGCCTGGCGGTCCGCGCCATCGCCACGTACAAGGCGACTCAGTCGCATATCAGCATGCGGTTTGACCGAGATTCGCACGTTGCCGCCGTAGCCGTTCGCCAACATGGCTTGGCTATCACCGTCGCGGGGAGCGTCGAAGTTAATCTCACGGACCGGAACCTGCTGCGCCCACTGCATGACAGCCGCCCACGCGACTACGGGCCGAACTTTGAACGTCATGTCCGGCGCAACGTCGCGGAACGCGCGCATGAGCCGTTGTCCAAGGTCCGAGCGTGCCGAAGCCATTCCCGCACGCTCGTTCAGCCAGTAAACCTCGTGGCCATCGCGCGGGAACACGAACATGCTCCGAACCAGCGACTCATTGTGCTCGTCGGGGCCGTAGTCCACAGACTGGCCGCTTCGTCGGTGGAGTGTGCCTTCTATCCCAGCGCGGCCCACTCCAAGTTCGACGTAGATGAACCGGTCGTTTTCAACCAGCTCTGCGACCCGCAGACCGCGTGAAGCGTCGTCACTGTTGATGGACAGTGCAGCTCCTTGAACTGACCGGAGCACTCCAAGGATGACCTGTCTGAACGAGACGCCCGTGCCGTCGATGTCGTTAATCGGTCGCCGCTCACCCGCGCGCTCATATCTCGGCGCGGCTGAGATTGCGTATGGACTCAAGCTGTAGTTCGCCACCCTGCCCCCTGGTCGGTGTTGCATTGAACTGTATCCAGCTGACTGGATGAATCGTGTGATCTTCCGCTCGGTTCGGTGAGGTGTGCCAACTAGGAACCGTCTGGCCCCTGGATTCTTCGCGTCATGCGCCTGATTTTGCGCAGAGTTCTTTTTCACCATTGGCGATTTGGCGCTTTTTCGAGGCTCCTAGCGACGCCGACCGTTGCGCTTGCGCTTGCTTCGTGGCTTACGGAAGCGCTCAGTGGTCTGGTTCAAAGCGAGAACCAGACCGGTCAGCGAAGCGAGGAACGCCGTGATGTCGTTCAGCAACGTCATCAAGCGACCCCCCTTCAGGGTGGTGCGCGCCAATGGGGCGAGCGAGGACCGCAGCGTGATGCGGCTGCGGAGCTTGGGGATGCCCGTATGCATAGAAAAAGCCCGTTCAAGGAACGGGCTTGGTTCGGGCAAAAATGTTCCGAGCAAAGTCAATGGCACGGGACCGGGTGCATGCGGGAGTGCGGACACTCTGACGCTAGGGGGTGCAAGTAATCGCTGCGAAGACGACAAGCCGCGCGGGGAACGACAAAGCGTCTGAATTGCAAGTCACCGAGGACGCCGAAGCGGACGCCGCGTACATCACGATCGCCGCCGGCATCGCCGAAGGAGCGGCGACGCAACAGCTGCATTCCAT
>JAKOMY010000367.1 GCA_022702225.1 Microbacteriaceae bacterium
AGACGACGACGTGCGAACGACCATTCGCGACATCCCTTCGCTAGTACGAACTAGATCAGGTTCGACGGGTGTGTTCTCAGCCCTGGCGGGCACCCCGTGTCACTGCCTGGCACGCTAGCAGGTCGTCGGCCTCCGGATGCCGTGCCTCAGTCGTCGCGTGAGCCCGCTCCGGCGTTCTCGGAACGCGGTGCGGTTTCGTCGTCGTCTTCGAGGCGCGGTGCGATGGGGCCACCGAGACCGCGTCGCTCGTCGCGACGATCGGAGCGAGTGCCCGAGCCCGAGCCCATGCCTCCGGCGCCGCGGCTGCCGGCGGCGCCGGCCGTGCCGCCGCCCGCCGTACCACCGGCCCCACCGGTGCCGGCCGCGGTTCCGGTTCCGCGGCTGCCCGCCGCGGCGGCGTTCGCGCCGGTTCCGGATGTACCCGTGCCGCCTGCTGAACCGCCGCCGAGGGAGCCAGTGCCCGCGCGTCCGCCGAGTCCGGCACCGGTGGCCGGGGCTCCGCTCTTGCCGAGGAGTCCGCCGCTCCCGCTGATCGTGCGTCCGGCGGCTGCGGTGCCCGAGCCCATTCCCGAGCTCAACCGGCTCAGGGCGGCGGCGCCGCCGCCCCCTGCGATCAGTCCTGCCGAGAGGCCCGAGCCGAGGCCCGCTCCGCCGCCGGAGATCCCGCCGGGGAAGGAGCCTCCGATCAGGCCGGGGCCGGAGACATGTCCGGGGAGGGTGCCGATGCCGGAGATCGAGCCGTCCGGCGTCGGCGGGGTGTAGTGCGGGGGAACCTGTCCGAGGTCGATGCCGGGGCCACGCGGGGTATCGGGACGGGGAATCAGGTGTTCCGGCGTCGGCGTGGTGGTGACGGGGGTCGTCGGGTCGTATCCGCGGGGAACGTAGGTGGGGGAGCCGTTCGTCGACCCGCCCCCGGAGGATGGCCGACTGCCGGAGGGAGATCCTCCCGAGGGTGCTGCGGTGCTCTCTTCCGTCTTCGCGAATTTTCCGGTGCTATCTTGCTCGGCGAACGTGGCACTCGGGGGTGACGGCGGGTTCAGGCCCTGCAGACTCGAGCTGACGGTCTCAAAATCTCGCTTGGCCTGAGCCTCTCGTTGCTGACTGAGTTGACCGTTGAAGCCTTGGACGGCGCCCTCGCCGGCCAGGAGCGCGAGCGGCCCGAAGATGAGTGTCGTGCCTGCTGCCGCCGTTCGAACGACGGCTTCCTGTCCCGGCGACAACTGCCCGCTAGGGAGGTTTGCCAACCTCTCACGAGCATCGTCGCGAATGCCGTTGGCGGACCTCAGCGCACTTTGCAGGGCGTTCTCGAGGTAGGAAATCTGCGCACTGATCGTCTCGCGGGCGACGCGGAACCTCTCGGAGGCGGTGTCCGCGGACTCGCCGTCAATTCCGGGTTGCTGAGCGGCGGCGTCGACGACGTCTCGCAGATCCACCAGCTTGGTGACGAGGTCACTCACGATCGGGATGTCGAACGGGGCACCCCCTTCTGCGATGTTGATGAGACCCTGCTCGTACGGACCGGTCATTTTGAGCCTTCCGCTCGGTTTCGCCTCGTCCTCGTCACGATGACGACTGTGATGATGACCCCGGCGATGAGAACAACGGCGAGAGTCGCCACGATGACGACGAGCGGAAGATTGCTCGTGCTCGTCGGCTGATCTTGCGGCGGGGTGTCGCTCGCTCGGGGCGAGGCCGGGTCGACGGGCACGTCCGTACTCTCGGTGGGCGGATACGTCGACCCGCGCAGGGCCGCCTCCTCGATCTGTCGATCCGTCGGACGGGGATCACCGTTTGCGAGCAGCGGGTTCTCATCCGGGTATTGCAAGGGACTCTCGCGGAGCATGTGCGCAGGCCAGGCGAGACCATACCCGAACCCGCTTGCCGCGTCGTAAGTCAACTCATGGTCGTCTTTGCCGGTGTTGTGGATCGCGCTCTGAAGGAGCTGGTTGCCCGTACTCTCGGGATACCTCTGCTTGACGAGTGCGAGCATCGCGGCCGTCAACGGGGCCGAGAAGGACGACCCGGATGCCGTCTCCGAGTCCGTCCAGGATCCGTCGCTGTTGCCGACCGTGGAGAGGTCGACGCCCGGTGCAACGAGCGTGGTCCACGTCAGCGCGAAGGGGCTTCCGTCCGCGTTCTTTTGGAGAGCACCCGTGCGGTCGACCGCAGAGACGTTCATCACACCGCGATAGCCCCCGATGTCTTTGCCGAATTTGTCAGAAGTGGTCGGGTTGTTCGTCGCCACGATGACGATGACCCCTTTCGCCACAGCGTTCGCGATGACATCGGCATCGCTGGGGCGAGTTCCGCTTGCCACAGAGATGGTGACGATTTGAGCGCCCCCATCGACAGCGCGCTGGAGACCGAGCGCGGTCGGGCTGAGCGAGTCGCCGAATTCCGAAGCGGCGCACGGTTCGCCATCTTTTGTGCCGAAGCTGTAAAACGTCAGATCCGCGTCGGGTGCCATGCCCCGAATACCCCCAGACCCGTCTCCCGTCCCGATGATCTGTGCGACGAGAGTGGTCCCATGGACGGAGTCCGTCGTTGCCTCGGTGGTGGTGGGCTGAGGGTAATCGGCACACAGAGACCGCGCGTCCACCGTGAGGTTTCTCCCGGCGAAGGCGGGTAGATCTGGATTGATGTTCCCGTCGATGACCGCCACCTTGACGCCTTTGCCGGTCCATCCTTGCGAGTGGATGGCACCCACGTCGTAGGCGTCGTACCACCACGCGGTGGGGGCCTCCGCTGCAGAAGCGGCTGGGCTACCGCCCGTGAGAAGGACGGCCGTCAGGGCCGCGGCCGCGATCCTCCGGGGTAGACGCCACTGGCTCATTCGCCGAATCCTGATCGCGACGCGTCGGCATCGGACGCAGAGCCGACGGAAGCCGCAGGCGTGGGCGTGGCCGGTTGCGCCGCTGGTGTCGACGCGCCGGCGCCGACCTCGTCGATGAGTGTCGTCATACGGCGGGCCTCATCAGCGCTCATCTGATTTCTTTCCAGCAGCAGCCGGACGGCGTCGGCAAGTGCATCGGCATTGCGCGCGGTGAAATCGCGCACCTCCTGGACCCGTCCGGCGATCTCTGCGGCAACGCCCTCGAGCTTCTTCATGTACGCCTCAGGGGCATCCTCTTCACGATTGCCGTGGACGACGGTGATCACGGCGTCGTCGGGCAGCTCGTCGCTCGCTCGGCGGATGCGCGAGACGTGATAATCGCCGACTCCGTCTTCGACTCGGATCATTCCGACCATGTCCAGGTTGTTCCTCTCGCGCGGGGCGGGAACGGGGGT
>JAKOMY010000374.1 GCA_022702225.1 Microbacteriaceae bacterium
CACCCCGCCGCCGGCGTCAGTGGGGGATCGTCGGAACGCTCGCGGCCGCGGGAATCGGCGCCATGGTCTTCGGACTGATCGGCGGCTGGCACAGCGGTACGTCGACCGGGGCACGGGACCTCACCGGAGTCGAGGTCGCCTTCGAGCCGGGGGTGACGCCACCCCCTCTCGCGGAATCGGAGGCCGTCGATGATGAGGGGACGCGTCTGCGCGTCCCCTCCCGAGGGCTCGATGTCGCTCTCGGTTCCTTGGAATCGGTCGACGGAGATATCACTCCGCCAGGCTTCACTTCGGCGTACGTCGTGCGCGACCGGAGCGTTGCGCTCGATCATGCCGAGACGGGCACGGTCATCTTGGCCATGCACGCTCTCGCGCGGGGGACAGCGCCGGGTAATGCGCTCTCGGACCCGACTACTCACGCGCCGACTCTCAGAGCGGGAGACATCGTCGAAGTCGCGTCGGTGACTTACGCCGTGGACGAGGTGCGTCGCATCCCGAAGCCCGATCTCGCCCACGACGAAGACCTGTGGACTCCCGGTCCCGGACGGTTGATCATGATCACCTGCCTCCCGCGCGAGGGGGGAGCATCACTCGACAATCTGGTCGTGGTCGCACACGCCGTTTCGCAGGGATGATCGCCGACCCGCGCGGGCGGGCGCGCTCCCGTGCGAGAGCGAGCGGCGGCGCAGCCCTCGCCGCACCCTCGCGCCTTTCGTCGCTCAGGAACCGTCGGAGGGTCTCACCCCGGGCGTTCGATGCCGCTCAGCAGAACCTCGATCGAGAAGTCGCGCCGTGCCGTCTCGTCGGGACCGGTCAGCAGGGCGGCGGAGCGTGCCACGCGAGGGAAGCTCTCGGGGTCGGCGTGCTCATACGCGACGCGGACCCGCCCGCGTTCGTCACCCGTGCCACCGCGACCGTGGCGGACGGTGCGTTCGACGGCCGTCGACGCGGCGAATTGCGCGATGAGGTCGACCGCGAGCGCGGCACGATCGGCGGGAATGCCGCCGGCTTCCATGAGCGCCAACTCATGCTCCGCGAGGCGGAGCGCGCCGGGTAGGACCGGGATCGTGCCGAGGGCCACAGCGCCCAGGCCGGGGTAGTCCTCTAGCGTCTCGATCGTGCGGATGATCGTGGCGGCGAGGGCGTCCCGCCAGCTGCGTCGGTCGTCGTCGGCGTCCACGAGGGGAACCTGGGCGTACGCGGCATCCAGCACGTGTTCCAGCAGGATGTCGCGGTTTCCGAAGTAGGCGTAGAGCGAGGCGGGGCCGGTCTCGACCTGGGCCGCGACGTGTCGCAGGGTCACGGCGTCGACGCCGTGCTCGCGGATCAGAGTCATCGCGGCGTCGAGGATCGACTGCCGCGACAGCGGAGCTTTCGCGGGACGTGCGCGTCGCGACACCGGCTCGGCAGGGGAGGTCATGGGGCAACGGTAGCACTTGACGCGATCATCATTCGTGACGAATACTGTTCGCGAACAGTGTTCGTGAAGGAGGAGATTATGTCGGTTCTGGTCGTGGGTGCCAGTGGTGCTGTCGGTGGCGGGGTCGTCTCCGGATTGCTCGAGCGAGGGGTGCGAGTGCGCGCGACGAGTCGCACGCCGCAGAAGCTGTCGCTGCCCGCGCAGGTCGAGGTGTTCGAGGCCGACCTGAACGAGCCGGCCTCGTTCGCAGACGCCCTGGATGCCGTCGATCGGGTCTTCCTCTATGCCGACCTCGCCGAGCCCGAGGCCTTGCTCGCCGCTTTCGTCTCGGCGGGGGTCGAGAACGTCGTGCTGCTGTCGTCATCGTCGGTCACGTTCCCGGGGGCGGCGGAGGACTTCAACGGCTCGCGGTTCCTCCGCGTCGAGGAGAGTGTCGAGAGGTCGGGTCTCGCGCACACGTTCCTCCGGCCGGGTGGTTTCGCGAGTAACGCCGCCCGGTGGAGCTGGAGCGTCAAGGGCGAGAGTGCCGTTCCCCTGCCGTATCCCGATGCGGTGCAGGTGCCGATCCATGAGCAGGACATCGCCGACGTCGCGGTGGTCGCCCTCACCACGAACACCCTCGTCGGCGTCGCGCCCGTGCTGACCGGGCCGGAACGCCTCACCCTGCGCGAGCAGATCGAGATCATCGGAGACGTCATCGGGCGGCCCGTGTCGCTGATCGAGCAGACCGAGGCGGAGTCGGCGGAGATGCTCTCGCGCTACGTACCCGAGGTGTGGGTGCGGCAGATCATCAAGGACTGGCGAGCGGCGGTCGGCACGTCACCGGCCATCTCGGACGAGTACACGAGCATCACGGGCCGCCCGCCTCGCACGTTTCGTACCTGGGTGGCCGACCACGTCGAGCTGTTTCGCTGAGGCGCCCGCGCCGAGAGGGGGCGGGCGCGGAAACTTCGCGCGATCTCCGGTGGAGCCTGTGCCCCGCCTCTCTCTCGCCGACATCCTGTCGAGCACGCGGCATCCGCTTCGACCGAACGGCAGGCGCGGCCGAGCCACCGCTTTCGTACTGTCGTCCTGCGCCGCACGGCGCCGATCGAGGAGGACAGTATGGGCAGTGAGTCGCTAGTCGACGTCGCGGTGGTTTCGCATTGGATCGATGGGGCCGAGCGTGCGTCGACCTCGGGCCGGACGGCTCCGGTCTACAACCCCGCGACGGGCGCCGTACAGGCAGAGGTCGCCCTGGCGAACCAGGCCGAGATCGACGCCGCGATCGCGTCGGCCGAGGCGGGGTTCCGCACCTGGTCCGAGTACTCGATCGCGAAGCGACAGGCGGTGCTGTTCGCGTTCCGTGAGCTGCTGAACGCCCGCAAGCCCGAGCTCGCCCGTCTCGTGACCTCCGAGCACGGCAAGGTCGTCTCGGACGCGATGGGGGAGATCCTCCGCGGCCAAGAGGTGGTGGAGTTGGCCACCGGCTTCCCGCACTTGATCAAAGGGGCGTTCAGCGAGAACGCCTCCAGCGGTGTCGACGTCTACTCCCTCAAGCAGCCGTTGGGCGTGGTCGGGGTGATCTCCCCGTTCAACTTCCCCGTCATGGTTCCGCTCTGGTTCGTTCCCATCGCGCTGGCCGCAGGGAACGCGGTGGTGCTCAAGCCCTCCGAGAAAGACCCCTCAGCCGCGTTGTGGATGGCGAAGCTGTGGAAAGAGGCCGGTCTCCCCGATGGCGCGTTCACCGTCCTGCAGGGGGACAAGCTCGCCGTGGACGGCCTGTTGAGCAGCCCGGTGGTCCAGTCGATCTCGTTCGTGGGGTCGACGCCGATCGCGCAGTACATCTACGAGACCGCATCCAAGAATGGAAAGCGGGTGCAGGCGCTGGGTGGTGCGAAGAACCACATGCTCGTCCTCCCGGATGCCGATCTCGACCTCGTGGCCGACTCGGCCGTCAACGCCGGGTACGGTGCGGCGGGCGAGCGGTGCATGGCCATCAGCGTGGTCCTCGCGGTCGAACCCGTCGCCGACGACCTCGTCGCCAAGATCACCGAGCGCATCGCGAAGCTCCGCATCGGCAACGGCGCGGGGATGGACGGTGTGGAACCCGATATGGGACCCCTCATCACCGACGTGCACCGCGACAAGGTGTCGAGCTATGTCGACATCGCCGAGCAGGACGGCGCCAAGATCGTCGTCGACGGCCGGAACATCGCCGTGGAGGGCCACGAAGACGGCTTCTTCTTCGGCCCCACTCTGATCGACGGGATCCCCACGACGTCGCGGGCCTACACGGAGGAGATCTTCGGACCGGTCCTCTCCGTCGTGCGCGTCTCGTCCTACGAGGAAGGCCTGGAGCTGATCAACAGCGGCGAGTTCGGCAACGGCACCGCCATCTTCACCAACGACGGCGGCGCCGCCCGCCGCTTCCAGCGCGAGGTCGAGGTCGGAATGATCGGCATCAACGTCCCGATCCCCGTGCCGGTGGCGTACCACTCGTTCGGCGGGTGGAAGAAGAGCCTGTTCGGCGACGCGAAGGCGTACGGCGTCCACGGGTTCGACTTCTTCACCCGCGAGAAGGCCGTCACCAGCCGCTGGCTCGACCCCGCCACCCACGGCGGCATCGATCTCGGGTTCCCCCAGAACACCTGAGTCCGAAATGCGCCGGCCGCGACCCGAGTCAGGGTCGCGCCGGCGCATCCGTCGTTGTGCCGGGGCCCGAGATCTCGTCGCGGGCTGTCGGCCGCGGCATCCGTCAGTCCGACGTCAGGCGCAGTGCGTTCCAGAGTTCTGCCCGCCCGCCGAACTGGTCGAGGTCGAGTCCCAGGCGCTCCGCGGCGCCGTCGACGCGGGATCGCAGGGTGTGGCGATGGATGCCGAGGGCGGCGGCCGCCGTGCCCCACGATCCGTTGTGCGCGAGCCAGACCTCGAGGACGCGCCGCAGCTCGGGGTCGTCGGCGAGGGGGAGCAGCATGTGCCGTGCGACCTCGTGCGCCCGGGTCTGCTCGAGATGGCCGAGGATGCCGGCGTCGGCGAGCTCGTCGAAGAAGACGATCGGGTGCCGGGCCGATGCCCGATCGCCCGCCCGGCGCGCCTCGACGAGCGCGACGGCGAACTGATCCCATTCCACGGGTGACGACACCCCGCCCGTGGGGTGGTGGGGTGCGGCCGCGGCGAACAGTCCCGCATCGTCGCCGTCACGGAACACGGCGACGACGTGGTCGCCCTGTTCCGCGAAGAACAGGGCACCGGGCCGCTTCTCGGCCAGGACCTCGAGAGCGGGGATCAAGGGGTGCGAGTCGAGCCGCTGCTCGGCGTCGAGCACCGCGAGGCGGGCGACGCGGAGAGGCGCTGCCGGCAGTCGCCCCCACAGGTGCTTCACCGTGTCGCCCGCGACGTCGGTGACGCCGGCCGCCAGGAGCTCCAGGATGCCGCTGCGCAGGCGCCGACGCGCGCTGTCGAGCGTGCTGCTCTGTTCGAGCGAGATGCTGGCGAGAGCGATGACACTGTCGACGAGGTCTTGGCTGGCGCGGTCGAACGTCTCGCTCGAGATGCCGACGGCGAGGACGCCGCGGAGGTTCTCGTGCTGCCCGAGGGTCTGCAGGGTGACCTCTCCCACTCCGCCGAGGCTGACGCGGGCGGCGGCGGCGCGTCGCCGCGCGAGGGCGGCGGTGGTCGCAGCCCGCACCGGCTCCTCGAGGGCGGCGGGTATGCCCTTCGTCTCGGTCACGAGCACGAGGGCGCCGGCGGCATCGAACAGGGCGACCCAGGTCTCGAGCGCGCGTTCCAGCTCGCGCAGGATGGCGCTGAGTCCATCGGGTCGGAGAGCCGCCCGAGCGACGCGGCGCTGCGCGAGCAGCGAGCGCTCCAGGCGGGCCCGCTCGTCGGCTGCCGTCGCGTCGGAGACGGCTTTGATCACACCCATGAACGGCGTCCGACGTGAGACCTCGATGAGCGGCAGGCCATGCTGCGCGCACGCGGTGACCAGCTCGGGCGGAATGCGTTCCAGCAGGATTCCCACGGATACGCCCAGGGCGCGCACGCCCAGCGCGACCAGTCGCGACACGTAGGCGTCGGCGTCGGCGTTGTGCGGCGGAAGGAAGGGCGCGCCGTCGGTGAGCAGCAGGCCTCCCGGCTCGAGCCACGGCGTGGGGTCGGGGAGGTCGGAGTTGTGCGCCCAGGCCAGCGGCGCGTCGAGAGCGGCGTCATCGACCGCGGCCAGCGGCGTCAGGAGGAAGGCGGGTTCGGCCATGAGGGAGCGCAGGTCGGCGGGCACGCGGTGGCCTTTCTGTCTCGATGCCGGATGGTCGAAAGGCTGGCGTCGCGAACGACATCTCGGCATCCAATGCTCTCACTCTCGTCGCGATGATGGAGGCAACCGCAGCCGATCACCGGAGGACCCATGACTTTCGTCGCCGACCCCCTCGCCTCGCCGTCCAACGCCGACATCTCGAAGGCCGACCGCAGCCGCGTCTTCCACTCGTGGTCGGCGCAGGGGTCGCTCTCGCCGATGCCGATCGCGTCGGGCTCCGGATGCGTCGTGTGGGATGCCGAGGGCAACGAGTACCTCGACTTCTCGAGCCAGCTGGTGAACGTGAACATCGGGCACCAGCATCCGAAGGTCGTCGAGGCCATCCGCGCGCAGGCCGAGGTGCTCACCACCGTGGCCCCCGCCCACGCGAACGCCACGCGTGCCCGGGCGGCGGAGATGATCTGCGAGCTCGCGCCCGCCGGCTTCGAGAAGGTCTTCTTCACCAACGGTGGGGCGGATGCCAACGAGAACGC
>JAKOMY010000381.1 GCA_022702225.1 Microbacteriaceae bacterium
TCGAGGACCAGCTCGCAGACGCGCGCGCGGCGCTGGCCGAGGCGGAGAAGCCTCCGACATACGACGAGATCGTCGGGGGACAGGCCGCCGCCGAGGCGTATGCCGAGCGGCTCGATCGTGCGCGCTCTCGGGTGGAAGGCCTTGAGAACATCGAGTCGTCGCTGACGCCACCTGACGGCGGCGCCCCTCGGCACCTCATCACTCTCACGGGGGACTCACCCCCTCTCGCCGCGATTTCCATCGGCGACCTCGACACCGCGGACAACATCACGTACGCGGTGCCCGGCATGGGAACCACGACCGAGGGGATGGACGGTTGGTCGCGCGCCGCTCAGAACCTTCTCGATCAGCAAGACCGCGCGGATCCGGGCCATTCCCATGCGACCGTGGCCTGGATCGGGTACAAGACCCCGCCCGTGCCGATCATGGAGGGAGGCTTCGACGTCATGCATAACGACCTGGCTGACGCGGGAGCAGCGAACCTCGCTCGTGACTTGCGTTCCCTTGACCACGTCAACTCCGGAGCGCAAGTAAACATTGTGGCGCATTCCTACGGGACCACCACGGCGTCTCTGGCTCTGACTCAAGACCAGGTCCACGTCGACTCCTTCGTCACGCTAGGTTCAGCAGGTTTGCCGACGAACATTGATTCGGCGTCGGACATACATGCGGATTCCGTGTTCTCGGGGCAGGCCCAGGACGTTTGGGCGGTAGATCCTGCTCGAGGCGATCAGTGGGCGTGGACAGGGCGTCTGGCTCCTGACCATTCCGTCAATCCGATCAGCCCGGATTTTGGATCACACGCATTCAGCGTCGCCGGAGACGGAGCGCTGCACGCGGTCAACGATCATGGCGCAGTCACCTCGGATGAGGGGGGTTATCTTGACAAGCAGACGGAGTCTTTGCGCAACGTGGCCCTCGCCACGACCGGACGTGGTGATCTCGTGTCGCCTTATGTTCCGCCAGCTCCGACCCCGCTGCAGAAAGCGCTGATCGAAGGATTGACGAATGGCTTCTCGAACTAGTCGGCCCGTCCTTGCGATGGTGCTCGGAGCGCTCGTCCTCATCTCACCGATCACTTTGGCCGGCTGTGCGCAATCGAAGGAAGACAGCATGACTCCCGCTGAGGCCCGTGACGCTCTCGTCTCAACCATCGAAGACAGTGCGGCCCAGCTCAATGTCGCGGGGTGGAACCGCGATCACGCGCCCGAGGTCGGCGATTGCGGCGATCAACAAGGGCAGCGCGTCAATTACTCATATGGCTACGGGGCACCCGCTCCGGACAGTGACCGGGGTGCCGACGCCAAGGTCATCGCCGACTACTGGCGTTCGCTCGGCATGCAGGTGCGCGTCGTCGATACGCCGCTCTACGTCGTGTACGCCTCGGGCGGGACCGTGGCGGGTCTGTCGTTCTCAACGGCCCCCGGCGACTACTACATCGCAGGCACCTCCCTCTGCGTCCCTGGAGACGCCCGAGAATTACGGAAGCAGGACAACGGCTGAACATCTCACGACACTCTCCCAAGCTCCGCTAGGCTGACCCCACAAGTCCACACCGGCCCCATGATCGATGCGGGAGAGCTCCGGCGAATTCAGCCGGGCACCGAAGGAGCAAGCCTCCCCGCCAATCTCTCAGGTACGCGTACCGCGTCGATCGGGCCACTCTGGAAAGAGACCCGGATGCACCGTCCCGGGTCCGCCGACGGTGAAAGCCCGCGCTCGTCCTCGACCGCGCGGGTGAAACTCTCAGGTCCATGACAGAGGGGGAGTTCTCCAGACGCCGCCCGGCGTCTGTCCGTCATCGCGAACGGCAGAACTCATGACCGAAACCCCCGCTCCACCGCGCACGTCGCCGCTGAACGATCGGCACGAGGCCCTCGGCGCCTCGTTCACCGACTTCGGCGGTTGGAACATGCCCGTGCGCTACACCTCCGACCTCGCCGAGCACCGCGCCGTGCGTGAAGCCGCAGGCCTGTTCGACATCTCGCACATGGCCGAGTTCCGCGTCGACGGGGAGGCGGCCGCCGCGTTCCTCGACTACGTGCTCGCCGGGCGTCTCTCGACCATGAAGATCGGCAAGGCGAAGTACTCTCTGGTCCTCGCCGAGAGCGGCGGCATCGTCGACGACGTCATCGTCTACCGCACGGGGGAGCGGAGCTTCCTCGTCATCTCGAACGCGGGAAACCGGGATGCCGTGGCCTCGGCCTTCGACCTCGCCCAGCGCACGTGGATCTCGGCGGCCGACGGCCTCTTCGTCGAAGACGTCACCGACGACTACGCCCTCATCGCCCTCCAGGGTCCCGAGGCGCGCGGCATCCTGAGCTCCACCCCGGGAGTGGAGATCACCGGAACCGCCCTCGACGAGCTCGGCTACTACGCCTGGACCGAGGGGACCTTCGACGGCGTGCCGCTCTTCGTGGCCCGCACCGGCTACACGGGCGAAGACGGTTACGAGCTCATGATCCCCACCGCGAACGCGGCCGCCCTGTGGGACGCCGCGCTCGCCGCGGGCTCCGACCGGGGCCTCGTTCCGTGCGGTCTCGCCGCGCGGGACACGCTCCGCCTCGAGGCGGGCATGCCGCTGTACGGCCACGAGCTCTCGCGCGACATCGTGCCCGCGCAGGCGGGTCTCGGGCGCGTCGTCGCCGTCGACAAGGAGTCGTTCGTCGGCAAGGACGGACTGTCGTCCGGCCCCGCCGACGCCCCGGTGCTCGTGGGTCTCGTGTCGGAAGGCCGTCGCGCAGGCCGCGCCGGCTACACCGTGCTGCTCGGCGACGACACTGTCGGGGAAATCACCAGCGGAGCCCTCAGCCCCACGCTCGGCCACCCCGTCGCGATGGCGTTCGTCGCCCCCGCGGCATCCGGACTCGGAACCGAACTGACCATCGACGTGCGCGGAACCCGCATCCCCGCGACCGTCACCGCCCTTCCCTTCTATCGGAGAAACGCATGACCGACCTCACCGCCCTCAGCTACACGTCCGAGCACGAGTGGATCGCCCTCGAGGGCGACATCGCCACCGTCGGCATCACCGA
>JAKOMY010000394.1 GCA_022702225.1 Microbacteriaceae bacterium
TGGAGACGATGTCGAACGAAGAATCAGCCATGGATCGATTCTATTCGCGGCCCCCGCGTCGACACCCCCTCGACATCGTCCGCCCCATGCGGGTAGAGGCGCTCGTAGACTCGGATGCCATGCGAGCACTCACGGAACAAGAGGTGCGGGGGGCGTTCGTCAACGCCACCGCCGAAGAGTTGCGAGTCGTGGCGCTTCCGCTCGACTTCGTGCTGACGGACTGGGATCACCTCGACTTCCTGGCCTGGCGCGATCCGCGCACGCGCGGGCGGGGCTACGTCCTCACCGAAACCGACGGAGAACCCGCCGCGATCGTGCTGCGCGCGGCCGAGGGCCAGTCCCGGGCGCGCTCGGCGATGTGCAACCTCTGCCACACGATGCAGCCCGGCGACCAGGTGTCGCTGTTCACGGCGCGCAAGGCCGGTGAAGCGGGTGAGCACGGCGACACCGTCGGTACCTACATCTGCGCCGACATGTCGTGCCACGAGACCGTGCGCCTGGCCGCCCCCCTGGCGCCGAGCGAGATCCGCGCGAGCGTCGACCGCAAGATCGACGGCACCAAGCGCCGCACCGAGGACTTCGTCAGCCGCGTGCTCGACACCGCCGAGGTCTCGCGGTGACCGGGCGGGTCGTCGTCATCGGCGACGCGTTGATCGATGAGATCCGCGACGAGACCGGTGTGCGCGAGTTCGTCGGCGGAGCGGGACTCAACGTGGCGGTGGGACTGTCGCGGCTGGGGGTACCGGCTTCGCTCATCGCCATGGTCGGCGACGATGCGGCGGGGGACCAGATCCGCGCCTTCCTGCACGAGCAAGACGTCGAGCTGCTCGCGAGCCCCGCGGAGCACGGGTCTTCGCGCGCCGTGAGCACGCGCTCGCCGGGTGGCGAGCCCGAGTACGTCTTCAACGAGGCGGCGCAGAACCGCCGCGTGGCGTACGGAGAGGCCGAGCGCGCCGCGATCGCGGCCGCCCCGATGGTCGTCGTGAGCTGCTTCCCCTTCGACGACCCCGAGCAGACCTCCCTGCTGGTGGAGGCGACGGCGTCGCTCTCGACGCCCCTCGCGATCGACCCCAACCCGCGCAGCGGCATGTTGCGGGACCGCGCCGAGTTCGTCCGCGGCTTCGAGCGGGCGGCATCCGGAGCCCTTCTCGTGAAGGTCGGCGAGGACGACGCGCAACTGCTGTACGGCGGGCCCCTCGACGACCTGCGCGCACGGCTGGTCGACCTGGGCGTCGGCGCGGTGCTCGCCACCTATGGCGCGGGTGGCGCGGCGATCGATGCGGCCGGCACCTCGGTGTCGCGTCCGATCGCGGATCTTCCCGGGCGCATCGTCGACACGATGGGCGGGGGAGACGCGGTGCTCGCCACCACCGCCGCCCTCGTGCGCGACCGACTGCCCGCGGATGCTCGGGAGTGGGATGCCGTGCTCTCGCGCGCCATGGACGTCGCCGCCGCGACCTGCCGGCACGAGGGCGCCCTGCTGCGCACGCCCGAGTGAGCGGGATGGTTTCGAGCATCCCTCGCGGGATAGTAGAGTGGTCTATCGCGCCTCCGGTCGACTGAGAAAGCCGGACGGGTGCGCACCTGGCGAGTTACCCAAGCGGCCAAAGGGATCTGACTGTAAATCAGACTGCATTGCATTCGGGGGTTCGAATCCCTCACTCGCCACCACCATCAGAAAAGGGCACCCGGATCGGGCGCCCTTTTCTCGTTCCCCAGCGTTGCGGGCTCAGCCTGCTGCGAGGAGCGCTTTCGATTTCGCCTCGAGGAAGCTCACGAGCGCGCCGAGCACGTTCACCTCGTTGCCGAGGTTGACCAGGGCGACGGCGCCGAGCTCGATGGTGGCGTCGCGCGCCTCCATGGTCGCCTTCCAACTGCCGTCCCCGCCGGTGATGGGCTGCAAGTACGTGATGGTCTTCGCCTCGGTGAGGTCGACGACGATGAGTCCGGAGTCCGGGTCGGTCTCGTCCTCTTGATCGAGGACGCGGATATCGCTGCCGGTGAGATAGCCGAGCGCGCGGAACTCGGTCAGCCACGCCTCGAGGAGGGACTTGTCGAGCAAAGTTCGTACCGGCATGGGCCTCTCCGATTCATTCGCACGAATATGGTGCGCCCCCACATTATGCGGGGTGATGAGAGAAGTCGACCGACGGGCCTCGAGGTGGTATCAGGCGGCGCGGACGGGGCGACCGGCGGGACGTGCCGCGCGGACAGGTGCGTGGGTCGCCTGCTCGGCGGCCTCCCACGTGTGGGTGTCGATCACGAGACCCGAGGCGGCGTTCGCCTGGTCGGCGAGGGACCGGAGGTATTCGCCCACGAGCTGCTCGGGCTCGACGGCGTCGAAGACGAACCGCAGGGGAATGGAGGGCTGGAGCCAGATCGTGGAGCGGCCGGCTTCTTCGGGGGTGCCGGTCCACGTCAGGGTGAACGATTCACCGCGGCGGAGCTTGGTCGAGGTGATCACCTTGATGTAACCCATCAGGCGATCGGGCAGAACGATCGGGTCCTTGTCGGATCCGTAGAACAACGTGGCCATGGCGATCTCCTTCGCTCGGGGTCGACGGGCTGATCATTAAGGTAGCACGTATTTCACAAACTTAATTAATTCTGCAAAATATTCAGGATGTTCACTATGGTGGAGTTGTGGCCGGCCGGGCCATGAAGGAGGAGGTGGTGGAATGACTCAGTCCTCCGCGTTGACCATGGCGCTCGACGAGTACGTCGAAGCGCGTGACGAGATGGCCGCGCAGGCACGCGCCGACCTCGGTGTGAGCGAGCTGGAGGCTGCGGCTCTCTGCTGCATCTGCGACGAGCCCGGCATCCGCCCCTCCCACCTCCGCTCTCGGCTGGGGGTGACTCCTGCCGGGGTGACCACCCTCGTCGACCGGCTCATCGGCCGAGGTCTGCTGCGCCGTGAGCTCGACGCCGACGATCGGCGCGTCAACCACATCTACCTCGAGATCGACCTCGAGGCCGAGCCGTGGAACGGTCTCCGCCGGTTCTCGAGCGAGGTTGAGGCGGCCGTTCTGTCGGAACCGCGCGAGGCCGCCGAGGCTGCCGCGGCTCTGCTCCGCCGCATCACGGAGCGGGTTCGTACGCGGGTCTGAGGCGACCGGCCTCGAGGTGGATCACCTGGTCCGCCTCCGCGATCAGCCGTTCGTCGTGGCTGACGCACACCGCCGTCGCGCCGCGGCGGATCTCTTCCTCGATCGCCGCGCGGTTGAGCTCCGCGCTCGCCGTGTCGAGCCCGGTGGTCGGTTCGTCGAGCAGCAGGATCTCGGCCTGTCGGGCGAGGCCTTGTGCCAACAGGGCGCGCTGACGCTGTCCTCCGGACAGGGATGAGAACGGATGCCGACCCAGGTGCGCGATGTCGAGTCGCCGCATCGAGAGGTCGACCACTTTCCGATCTTCGCGCGTCAGGCGGCGGAGGGGGCCGATGCGACCCCACGCCCCCACGGTCACGACATCGCGAACGGTGAGGGGGAGGTGTTCTCCCACGGCTGCTCGCTGGGGGACGAAGGCGCGTGACTGATCGCCGAGCTCGATAGACCCGGATGCCGGTACGCGGGCGCCCGCGAGAACTTCGAGAAGCGTCGACTTGCCCGCACCGTTGGGGCCGACGATCACGGTGAGGGCCGCGCGGGGGAGGTCGAGGTCGACGTCGTCGAGGGCGACCGTCCCGGGGAACTCGACGCGCAGACCGCGGGCACGCAGGGCGGGAGTCGTCATATCTCCATCATACGAGTTTGATAACCGTTCTCACTTGACGCTACGGTCGAACATCGTGTCCTGGCTCACCGATCCCTTCTCGCTCGAGTTCGTGCAGCGTGCCCTCCTGGGTGGCGTGCTCGTCGCGGTGCTCTGCGCGGTGGCCGGCACCTGGGTGATCGTCCGGGGCATGGCGTTCCTCGGCGAAGCACTCGCGCACGGCATGCTCCCCGGTGTGGCCCTGGCCACCGTGCTCGGCGTGCCCGTGCTCATCGGGGCGGCCGCCAGCGCCGTGGTGATGAGCCTCGGCATCGGTGCGGTGCAGCGGCGCGCGAAGCTCTCGTACGACACGAGTATCGGCCTGTTGTTCGTCGGCATGCTCGCACTCGGCGTGATCGTGATCTCGCACGCGGGAAGCTTCGCGACCGATGCCACGGCCATCCTGTTCGGTGACATCCTCGCCATCACGAGCGCCGATCTCGTCGTCCTGGCCATCGCGGTCGTCGTCGGGATCGCTGCCGCGACCCTGACGCACCGCTCGCTCGTCGCCCTCGCGATCGACGAGCGCGTCGCGCGGGTGCTCGGACTCGGCCCGCGTCTGGCGCAGACGGTACTGGTGGGTCTGGTGACCCTCGCCGTGGTGGCTTCGTACCAGGCCGTCGGCTCGCTGCTGGTGGTGGGGCTGCTCGTCGCTCCCGCCGTGGCGGCGAGGCAGTGGACCGAACGCATCCCCTCGACCATGGTGCTCGCGGCCGGTATCGGCGCGGCCGCCGTCGCGGTCGGGCTCCTCGTTTCGTGGCACGCCGCGACGGCCGCCGGAGCGACGATCGCCGCCACCGCGATCGCCGCCGCCGGCGTCTCGTGGCTGCTGCGACTCGCCACGGACCAGGCCCGTCGTCGCTTTCCCACGACGATCGCCGTACCCGCCTGACTTCCCTTCCCGCTCCACCGGAAAAGACTCCATGCTTCATCCCACTCGATCTCTCGCGCCCCTCGGCGCGCTCCTGCTCCTGGCCCTGGCGGGCTGTGCCGCGCCGTCCGCGCCGTCCGCCCCGACAGCGACTGCCGAGAGCGACGCTCACGGCCAGATCGACGGCGCCGCAGAGCTGGCCGAGCCCGCGCTCGGGCTCACCTCGATCGACGCCGACGGTCGGGTCTCGCACCTCGACCTCCTCGACGAGTCGACGGCCGACCTCGGAACCGTCCGCGCGCCCGCGGCGGTGCATTCCGACGGTCGCTACCTCTTCTCCGCCGCTGCTGACGGCGTCTCGATCGTCGACAGCGGGGTGTGGACGTGGGATCACGTCGACCACTTCCACTACTACCGGGCACCCGCACGGGTGATCGGCGAGGTCGCGGGCGA
>JAKOMY010000410.1 GCA_022702225.1 Microbacteriaceae bacterium
GGCAGGTCGGCGCCGGCCACGGCCGACGAGGCGAGGGCGCACACGAGCAGCTGCACGAACACGACGGCGAGGGTGCTGTCGTGTCGGCCACGGGTGAGATGCCCGCTGGCGGTGACGTGGACCGCGCGGACGACGGCTGCCGCGATGACGAGCACGTCGCCCAGGTTGGGCGTACGCAGGCCCCCGCCCGAGACGAGCAGGGTGACGCCGACCACCGCGGCCACGGCCGCCACGAAATACGACCGCGGGAGCCACGAACGCGCGGCGACGCTCTCGAGCACCGGGGTGAAAACGAGGGCGAGACTGATGAGGAGCCCGGCGTTGGTCGCCGAGGTCAGGTGCACCCCCGCGGTTTCGAGCCCGATGATCGCCGCCTGCGAGCAGCCGAGCACGGCAGCGATCGCGAGACCTCGGCCACGCGGCATCCGTTCCCGTCTCGCCACACACAGGATGCCGAGGGCGATCGCGGCCACGACGAAGCGCAGGGCCACGCCGGAGGCGACGCCGGTCTCGGCCACCAGCTCCTTCGCGGCGAGGAAGCTGGCACCCCAGACCGCGGCGACCGCGACGAGGAGGAGGTCGACGACGATTTCGGGAACGCGGCGGGGCATGCCCCCACCGTCGCGCGCCCGAGACGGAAGATCAACGGGCACTTTCTTCACTGTGACGTAAGTTTCTGCTTATGGATGTGGTTCACCTGCGCCTGCTACGCGAACTCCGCGACCGCGGGAGCGTGGCGGCCGTGGCGGAGTCGCTGCACGTCTCGGCGTCGGCGGTGTCGCAGCAGCTGTCCGCACTCCAGGCGCACGTGCCCGTTCCCCTGACCACCCGGCGCGGACGCAGCCTCGCCCTCACGCCCGCAGGGGAAGCCCTCGCCGCCGCCGGGACGCTGGTCGACGAGGCCTTGGTCTCGGCGCGAGAGGCCGTGGGCGCGTTCCTCGACGCAAGCGATCGCCCGGTGCGCGTCTCGGCCTTCCACAGCGCCGCGCTCACGCTCTTCGGGCCCCTCCTGCGCGAGCTCGACGGCACGCCGCCGCTGCACCTCGCCGACGCCGATGTGGCTCATCGCGACTTTCCGGGGCTGACCGCCGACCACGACCTCGTCGTGGCGCACCGCCTCGCGCACGACGAACCGTGGCCCGCGGACCGCGTGGTCACGGTGCCGCTGCTCGAAGAGCCGCTCGACATCGCCCTTCCGGCAGACCACCCGCTCGCCCGACGCGACGAGCTGCGTGCGACCGACCTCGTCGCCGAGAGGTGGGTGTCGGTGCACCCCGGGTTCCCGCTCGCCGGGGTGCTCGACCATCTCGCCGCGCACGTGGGGCGCCCTCTCGACGTCGCCCACCGCATCAACGAGTTCTCGGTGACGGCCGAGGTCGTGCGCGCCGGCGCGGCGATCGCCGTCATGCCGCGCACCACGACGACGCCCCTCGCCGTCGACGGGCTGGTGCTGCGACCGCTCGCCGACCTCGCCCTGGTGCGCCACGTGGATGCGCTGGCGCGGCCCGACGCACTGGCCTACGCCGCGGTGCGGCGCGTGCTGTCGGCGCTGCGCGCCGTGTCGGCGCGGGCGTCGGCGCACGTCTCAGGCATCGACCCCGTCTGATCCGCGGAGCGCGGCGCGGCGGGTGCACCCCATCGTCGCGGAGTGTTCAGCGCGTCGGAGGCGGATCCGCGACGACCGCCGTGGACCGGGGTTCGGGGTGCGCCGGCGCGACCGCGTGGTCGAGCGGCACCGAGTCGTCGTCCTTCATCGCCTTGAGCTCGCCCTTGAACAGGCGGGCCGACTTTCCGACGCTCTGAGCCAGGGCCGGCAGCTTGGCAGCACCGAACAAGAGGACGATCACCGCGAGAACGATCAGCAGATGCCATCCGGTCAGTCCATGGAGCATGGGGGCCTCCTCGGCCGTGCCGGCCTCTTCGCCGACGGGTGGGGGATCGGCGCGAGACGCACCGTCCGGCGATGCTAGCCCGCGACGGAAGCGAACCACAAGACTCGCGGCAGGCGCACTTTTGTTGTGCGCACGTTACGCATCTTTTGATTGACCTATGGAAAAACATCCGTCAAGATGACGACGAGCGACGTCCCGCACCGCAGGACGCCTCATCCCCCCGAGGCTCGCCCAACGAACCGCCCTGAGAGGCGGTGATCGGCGACCCCTCCCACTCGACGAAGAGTAAGGAGCATGCACCGCGTGTGGCCGACCGCCACCGCACGAAGAGCCCGGGCCGCCACGACCAGCCGTTGAGACCGACTGTGTGGCGACCCGGTGAAAACAACTCGAACGCATTCACAGGAGCTGTTTCACGATGAACTCTACTTCTCGGCATCCGGTCGTCCGGTCCCGGTTGACGGCGGCCCTCGCGGCCACCGCGCTGGGCCTGGGCGCCCTCGCCGCAGCACCCGCCCCGGCCTTCGCGCACGACGGGCACGACCACGGCACGACCGACCCCGGGGGCGACCACGGCGACCCCACCGACCCCGGCACCCCCGACCCCGGCGACACCGGCGAGAACGGCGGCGCTCTGGACTGGAGCAACTACGAGCGCGTGCTGCTCACGAAGGACGTGGGCGAGCCCATCGACCTCGCGGTGCTGCCGGACAAGCGCGTGCTGCACACCGCCCGCAACGGCGACGTCCGCCTCACCGACCCGGCGACCGGCGTCACGCGCGTCACCAACACGCTCGACGTCTACGCCAACTCCGAGGACGGCCTGCAGACGGTCGCCCTCGACCCGAACTTCGCCGAGAACAACTGGGTGTACCTCGTGTACTCCCCGCGCGACGCCGACGGCGACGGCGTGGCCGACACCCCGGCGGGCAACTCCCCCAACACGCTCCCCGCGGGCGCCGACGAGTCGTACTGGGACCAGTGGGTCGGCGTGAACCGTCTCGCCCGCTTCCAGTGGAACGGAGACGCCCTCGACCTCGCGAGCGAGCAGGTCGTCCTCGACGTCGAGGTCCAGCGCGGGCAGTGCTGCCACGTCGGTGCCGACATCGGCTTCGACGGCGACGGCAACCTCTACCTGAGCACGGGCGACAACACCCCGGCATCCACTCCGGGAGCCAACGGCTTCGCCCCCAACAACGACGCCCCCGGGTACAACCCCGGCTTCGACTCGCGCCGCGGTGCCGGTAACACCAACGACCTGCGCGGAAAGATCCTGCGCATCCACGTCGAGGACGACGGCTCGTACACGATCCCCGAGGGCAACCTCTTCGCCCCGGGGACCGAGCTGACCCGCCCCGAGATCTTCGTGATGGGTGTTCGCAACCCCTTCCGTATCGAGGTCGACATCGAGACCAACTCGCTGTCGTGGGGCGACTACGGCCCCGACGCGACGAAGGCCGTCGCCGAGACCGCGGGCCGCGGACCCATGGGCCTGGTGGAGTGGAACGCCATCAGCCTCGACGAGCCGCAGAACGCCGGGTGGCCCTACGTGCACGCCGACAACCAGGCGTACAACGACTGGGACTTCGCCACGGCGACGCCGGGCGCGTTCTTCGACCCGGCCAACCTCAAGAACGAGTCGCGCTGGAACACCGGTCTCACCGACCTTCCCCCCGCGCAGCCCGCGACCCTCTGGTACGGCGACAACCCCGGCGACCAGCCGTGGGACGAGCTTGTGAACTTCGGTGCCGGCAACGGCCAGGGCCCCATGGGCGGACCCGTCTACCACTACGACGAGACCAACCCCTCGCCCACGAAGCTTCCCCAGCACTGGGACCGCAAGGCCTTCATGGGCGAGTTCTCGCAGGACTACATCGCCGCGTTCACGCTCGACTGGGACACCTTCGAGGTCAGCGCGATCGAGGACTTCCTGCCCAACGCCGCGCTGAGCACCCTCGGCCAGCCGACGCACGACAACCCCATGGACATGGAGATCGGGCCCGACGGCTCGATGTACGTGCTCGACTACGGTGACGGCTTCTTCCGCGCGAACCCCGATGCCGGCCTGTACCGCATCGACTACGTGGCCGGGAACAAGTCGCCCCAGGCGCGCTTCACCGCGACCCCCACCTCGTCGTCGCAGGCTCCCCTGACCGTGGAGTTCGACGCGTCGACCTCGACCGACCCCGACGGTGACGCCCTCACCTACGAGTGGGACTTCGACGGCGACGGCTCGTTCGACGCGACCGGCGTCACGGCGTCGTACACCTACACCGACATCGCCAACTACACCGCGCGTCTGCGCGTGTCCGACCCGGGTGGACGCTTCGGCCTGACCTCGCGCACCATCTCGGTCGGCAACCAGGCACCCGAGGTGACCGTGGCCTTCCCCGGCAACGGCGCGTTCTTCGACTGGGGGCAGGCAATTCCCTTCCAGGTCACGACGACGGATGCCGAGGACGGCGACGCCACGGAGTGCTCCCGCGTGACGTGGACCTACGGTCTCGGCCACGACGAGCACGCCCACCCCGAGGTCTCGGGCACGGGCTGCACCGGCGTCTTCCGCACCGACCCGAACTCGCCCGAGCACGGCCCCGGTGCCCTGCTCTACGGCGCGGTCGTGGTCACCTACGCCGACCGGGGCGCCAACGGTCTTCCTGCGGCCACGGGTGAGGCGACCGTTCGCCTGAACCCGAAACTGCAGCAGGCCGA
>JAKOMY010000024.1 GCA_022702225.1 Microbacteriaceae bacterium
ACATCTCGCAGACCTTCGACGCGATCGTCCACCTCAACACCGTCGCTTTCGCCGTCGACAGCGGCAACGCCTCGGCCTTCCACATCGGACTGACCTCCGACATCGGCTTCTACCCGAACGGGTGGCACACCGTCTCGGCCCTCGCGGCCGAAGTGACGGGCGCAGCGATCCCGGTCGCCGTGAACGCCGCGAACATCGCCCTGGCCGCGGTCGCGTGGCCGCTCTCCGTCGTGGCGCTCACGACCGCGCTGCTGTCGGATCGCGCAGCCGTGGTGGTCAGCTCCGCCGCACTGTCGACCGGGTTCGGCGCCTTCCCGTTGCTGCTGATGTTCTTCGGCGTGCTCTACCCCAACGCCATGGGGTACGCGGTGCTCCCGGGCGGTGTCGCGATCATCGTGCTCCTTCTCCGCTCTAGCGGCATCGCGGACGGCGTGCGCACCGCCGTCCTCCTCCTCGTCGCCTCCGCCGGCGTGGGGCTGGCCCATCCCAACGCCTTCCTCGGGATGGTGGCGATCGGGGCGGCGATCGCGGTGGTCGAACTCCTCACCCGGGCGGTGCGGCATCCCTCCCGTCGTCGGTGGATCTCGACCGCGGCGACCCTGCTCGCGATCCTGCTGGTTCTGGCCGTGCTCTGGCGCGTCATGCGCACGAACGCCGAGATGTCGGTCTGGGCACCGTGGCAAGGCACGGCGCAGGCGCTCGGCGAGGCGTTGTTGCTCTCTCCGCACGGCTACACGATCACCCTCACGATCTCGGTCCTGGTCGCCGTCGGCCTCCTCTCCGTCATCCGCCGCCCCCGCCTGCTCGTGGTCGCCGCCCCGATGGCCGTCGGCGTCGTGCTGTTCGTCGTCGTCTCCGGCACCGCGGCCGGCAACGCGCTGCGCGATTTCCTGACCAACCCCTGGTACAACGACTCCTACCGGCTCGCGGCGCTCCTCCCCGCCGTCGGCATCCCCGTCGCCGTGCTCGGCGCTGTCACGATCGTCGACGCGATCGCGCGCTTCCTCGACCGCGCCCGTGCCGCACGGGCGCTGCGCATCGCGTTCGCCGCCGTCGGCGTCCTCGCGATCTTCTCGGTCGGAGTCAGCCCCAACATCCTGCGCACCGCCGCGGATGCGCGCGGCGCCTACGCCCTCAACACCACCTCGCCCCTCTTGACGTCCGACGAGGAGGAACTGCTCGAGCGACTGCCCGAGACGACTCCGGCCGACGCGCTGATCGCCGGCAGCCCCTGGACGGGTGCGTCCCTCGCCTACGCCATCGGTGATCGCCAGGTACTCCGCAAGCACGCCTTCGGAAACATCGGCCCCGACGAGGCCTACCTCGGCAACCGCTTGAAGATGATCGATACCGATCCCCTCGTATGCCAGGCGGTTGATCGTCTCGGCGTCGATTACGTCCTCGATTTCGGGGCGCAGAACGTCTGGAACAACCCCGGCGTGGGCCTGGATCGGCAGGGCCTGTACAATCTGACGCCCTCCGCGCACCTCGTGCTGGTCGATTCGCAGGGCCCGAGCGCCCGTCTGTTCCGCATCGAGGGATGCTGACATGCCGCGCGCCACGACGGTCGCCGTCGCCTACGACTGCCTGTTCCCGTACTCCACCGGGGGCGGCGAGCGCCAGTACCGCGCCTTCGCCGACGAGCTGGGCCGCGCGGGCCTCGACGTCGACTACCTCACCGCCGTGCAGTGGGACGGACCGACCCCGACGGAGGATCGCTTCCGCATCGTCCCGGTGACCGGTCGCCTCACGCTGTACTCGGCGGACGGGGTCCGTCGCATCCCGGCGGCCCTCCGGTACGCGGCGGGACTGCTCGGCGCGCTCGTTCGTCGCCGGAAACAGTACGCGGCGGTCATCGTCAGCGGCCTCCCGATCTTCAACGTCTTCGCCGCGCGGCTCGCGCTGCTGGGCTCGGGGACGCGGATCGTCGTGGACTACCTCGAGGTCTGGCACCGGCGCCAGTGGGTCGAGTACTCGGGTCTCGTCACCGGCACGATCGCATGGGTTCTGCAGCGGGCAGCCATCGCCCTCACCCCGCTCGCCACGTGCCACTCGCAGCTGTCCGCCACACGACTGCGCCGGGAAGGCCTGCGACGACCACCGCTGGTCAGCCCCGGTCTCATCGACGGCGCCGCCGACGTCTCGTCCCCCTCCCCCGCCGCGACCCCGCCCTACGTCCTGTACGTCGGCCGTCACATCCCCGACAAGCGCGTCGAGGTGCTCCCGGCGGCCGTGGCCGTCGCACGCGAGAGCATTCCCGACCTCCGTCTCGTCGTTCTCGGCACCGGACCGAGCTCCGACGCGGTCCGCGCCGAGGTACGCCGCGTCGGGGGCGAGAACTGGACCGACTTCCCCGGCTTCGTCTCGGATGCCGAGCTCGACACGCTCCTGCACGGAGCGCTGGCCCTGGCCAACCCGTCGCGCCGCGAAGGATACGGCCTCGTCGTCGTGGAGGCCAATGCGCACGGGACGCCCGTCGTGCTCGTCGCCGACGAGGGCAACGCCGCCACCGAACTGATCGACGCCGGCGTCAACGGCGTCGTCTCGCCTACCACCCGCCCGACCGACCTCGCCCGCGCGTTCCGCGACATCGCCGACGGCGGTGAGGGCCTTCGCCATTCTGCCCGCGCCTGGTATGACGCGGCCCTGACTACTCGCACCATCCGCCGAACCGTGGAAGGGATCGCTGCCGCTCTGCAGCTGCCGGTCCCCACCCCGGTGAAGACGAAAGAAGACTCGCCGTGACCACTCCCGCTCCGACCGACGTCGAGCTGACCATTCTCATGCCGTGCCTCAACGAGGCCGAGACCCTCGAGGTCTGCATCCGCAAGGCGCAGGGCTTCCTCCAGCGCAGCGGCATCAGCGGCGAGGTCCTCATCTCCGACAACGGCAGCACCGACGGGTCGCAGGCGATCGCCGAGCGTCTGGGCGCTCGCGTCTCGCACGCCCCGCGCCGCGGGTACGGCGCCGCCCTCATCAACGGCATCGACACCGCGCGCGGTCGCTACGTGATCATGGCGGACGCCGACGACAGCTACGACTTCGAGAACCTCGAGCCCTTCGTCGAGCGCCTGCGCGCCGGCGCCGATCTCGTCATGGGCAACCGCTTCCGCGGCGGGATCGCCCCGGGTGCCATGCCGCCGCTGCACAAGTACCTGGGCAACCCGGTCCTCTCGTTCATCGGGGAGCTGTTCTTCCGTCCCGGCATCCGGGACTTCCACTGCGGCCTCCGCGGCTTCAACCGCGCGCGTATCCGCGCCCTCGACCTGCAGACGACGGGCATGGAGTTCGCCTCCGAGATGGTCGTGCGAGCATCGCTGGCGCGCTACCGCATCGAGGAGGTGCCGACCACCCTGAAGAAGGACGGCCGCTCCCGCCCGCCGCACCTGCGCAGCTGGCACGACGGCTGGCGCCACCTGCGGTTCCTGCTGCTGTTCGCCCCCCGCTGGCTCTTCGTCTACCCCGGACTCGTGGCGTTCTTCCTCGGCGCGATCGCGGTCGGCGTCCTCGCTTTCGGCGGCATCACCATCGCCGGGGTCGGATTCGACGTCACGACGATGGTCTACGCCAGCGCGCTGTGCGTCATCGGGTTCCAATCGCTGCTGTTCTTCTGGCTCACGAAGCTCTACGCAACGCAAGAGGGGTTCCTCCCGACGAGCGAGAGATACCGGCGCATCGTGGCGAAGTGGTCGGCCGAGCGTGGGCTGCTGATCGGTGTGGGGCTGTTCTTCCTCGGCATCATCATCGGCATCGTGCAGGTCGCGCTGTGGGGCAACCTCGACTTCGGCCAGCAGAACGCCGCCCAGGCCGTGCGCATCGCCGTGCCGAGCGCGCTGCTGATCATCCTGGGCTTCCAGACCGCGATGATGAGCTTCTTCTCCGGCGTGATCACCACGCCCCGGCGTGAGCAGCGCCCCGAAGCCGTCATCGAGAGCTAGGACGCGTCATCGCCGCCTCCGCGCCCGACGGCCGGGCCGCGCGTCGGCGGTTGCTGGGCTTCACCGTCCTGCCCGCCCTCGCCGCCGTCTCGCCCCTCGTCGTCCTTCCCTTCCTCGCTCGCACCACCGGGCCGGAGGGATGGGCGAGTGCTTTGTCCGGTGAGGCGGTGGGCACCTTCGCGGCGATCGCGCTCGCCTTCGGGTGGACGACCGTCGGCCCGGCGATGGTCTCCGTGGCATCCGATGTCCGACGCGGCGAGCTCTACCGCGAGGCGCTCACCGTCCGATCTCTGACCGCCCTCATCGCGCTTCCGGTCATGGCGATGGTCTGTGCCCTCGTCGCCTCGGACGGACACGCGCTGCTCGCCGTCCTGATGGGTCTGCAGGGCGCGCTCATCGCGATGTCCTACACATGGTTCGCGGTGGGGCTCGGCGACCCGTGGTCGATCGCCCTGTACGACGCGGTTCCCCGCGTGATCGCGGCCATCCTCGTGGCTGGCGCCATCGGTTTCCTCGGCGCCCCGGTCGAGCTGTACCCCCTCTCCGGCATCGCGGTCACGGTGATCGGCACGGCGCTGTACACCGTGCGGATCCTGCGGCGCTTCCCGGCGGCCTGGCCGTCACGTCGCGGCATCCCGGCCCTGTTCCGCCTCACGGGGCACGTCGCCGTGAACGAGGGCGCTCTCGGCCTGTACTCGTCGGTGCCCGTCCCCCTCGTCACCGCCGTCACCCCGGAGGACGCCGCGGGCTACGCCTCGGGCGACAAGATGGTCAAGCTCGGCCAGTTCCTCCCCATCACCCTCGCCAATGCCCTGCAGTACTGGACCGCGGAGGTCACCGGAGAGGCGCGCGCGCATCGCCTGCGCCGCGCACTCGGACTCCACATCGGGATGGGGCTGCTCGGCTGGGTCGCCCTGGGGTCGCTGGGGTCGTTCGTCAGCCTGCTGCTCTTCGGCGAACAGGCCGCCGCCCCCCTCGGCATCGTCATCGTGCTCGGCTTCTCGTTCGCCTGCTACTCGACCCGCACGTCGATGATCCGCCACTTCCTCTTCCCCGCGAACGCCACGTCCACCGTCATGGTCGCGACGCTCGTCGCCAGCGCCGTCGGTCTCCCCGTGATGATCGCCCTGACCTTCGTCGTCGGTCCACTCGGTACCGCCATCGGATACGCGCTGACCGAGGCGATCTCCACCGCGTGGATGATCCGTCGCACGCGGCGCTCCTACGTGGAGCTCGTCGCCGCCCCGGCGGCCCACGCCGCCACCCCGGGCGTCGACGACCCCGACGATAGGATCGTTCCGTGACCCGCGTGCTCGTCGATCTGCTGTTCTTCACCGGCAAGCAGGGCGGCACCGAGACCGTGGCGCGCCAGATCTACTCGCGTCTCGCGAATCGTCCCGGCTGGGAATTCGTCGGCTACGCCAGCAGCGAGCTGGCGGCCGCCGGCGCCGACTGGTTCCCGGGCCGGCTCATCGATTCGGGGCTGCAGTGCGACAAGCGCCCGCAATGGGCCTGGGGCGAGCTCTTCGGCGTGTCCCGCGCGGCTCGATCGGTGGATGCCGACCTCATCCATGCGCCCGCAAACTTCGGGCCGCGGCGTCCCTCCGCACCGATGGTGCTGACGCTCCACGACGTCTTGGCCTTCAAGCGCCCGGAGTTCCTCCCCAGCAAGCTCGGCGTCATCCCCACCAAGCTCCTCATCGGCGGCGCCGCGCGCGCGGCATCCCACATCATCACAGTGTCAGAAGCCGCCCGCGCCGACATCCTCGAGGTGACCGGACGCTCTGCCGCCGACGTCACCGTCGTGCACCCCGGTGGGTCGGGTGTTCGCGACGACGTGAGCACGCAGCCCCGGTCGGGCCTGTTCAGCCTCGGCAACCGGATGCCGCACAAGAACTTCCCGCGCCTGCTCGAGGCGCTCGCACTCATCCCCGAGGCGTCGCGGCCCGTCCTGACCATCTCCGGCAGCCACGGCGACGATCCGCTCCGAGCGGTGGCCGCCGACCTCGGCATCGAGAAGTGGGTCGACCTGCGCGGGTGGCTGACAAACGACGAGGTCGAGAACCTCTACCGCTCGTCGGCGGCCGTCGTCTTCCCCACGCTGTTCGAGGGCTTCGGCCTGCCGGTGCTCGAAGGCATGGAGCGCGGCTGCCCCGTCATCTGCTCCGACATCCCCGTCCTGCGCGAGGTCGGCGCGGACGCGGTCCGCTACTTCGATCCCACCGACCCGGCGGCGATCGCCGCGCAGATCGAACGGACCCTCGCCGACCCGGCCGCCCTCGAAGAGATGAGCGCGGACGGGCTCGAGCGTGCTCAGAAGTTCACGTGGGATGCCGCGGCGGAGGGTCTGCTCGAAGTGTTCGAGCGGACCGCGCGCTGACCGGAGGGCAGCAACGCAGAAAACTCCAGGCCTGCCATGGCAGGATGATTCCGTGAAAGGCATCATCCTCGCCGGCGGTTCTGGGACTCGGCTCTACCCCATCACCCGCGGAATCTCCAAGCAGCTGATCCCCGTCTACGACAAGCCGATGGTCTACTACCCGCTGACCACGCTGATGCTCGCCGGTATCCGAGAGATCCTCGTGATCACCACTCCGCACGACGCAGAGCAGTTCGAGCGGCTGCTGGGCGACGGCTCCCAGTGGGGCGTGACCATCTCCTTCGCGCAGCAGCCCGAGCCCGCGGGCCTCGCACAGGCCTTCACGATCGGTGCCGACTTCATCGGCAACGACAAAGTGGCACTGGTTCTGGGAGACAACCTGCTCTACGGCCCAGGCCTCGGCTCCCAGCTCAAGCGATTCGCCGATGTCGACGGCGGTGCGGTGTTCGCCTATTGGGTCGCCGACCCCACGTCCTACGGTGTGGTGGAGTTCGACGCCGACGGCAAGGCTGTCTCGCTCGAAGAGAAGCCGTCCTCCCCGCGCAGCAACTATGCCGTGCCGGGGCTGTACTTCTTCGACAACGACGTCGTCGAGATCGCGCGCCACCTCGAGCCGAGTCCTCGCGGCGAGTACGAGATCACCGACATCAACCGTGAGTACCTTTCGCAGGGTCGTCTATCTGTAGAAGTGCTGCCCCGCGGAACCGCCTGGCTCGACACAGGGACGTTCGACCAGATGACAGACGCGGCGGACTTCGTGCGAACCATGGAGCGCCGTACCGGCTTGCGCATCGGAATGCCCGAAGAGGTCGCCTGGCGCGAGGGCTTCATCGATGACGCAAGCCTGCGCGAGCGGGCAGCCGGGCTGATGAAGTCAGGTTATGGCGCCTACCTCCTCGAGATCCTCGGACGGGGACGTTGATGTCACACCTTCTTGTCACCGGCGGCGCCGGGTTCATCGGTTCGAATTTCGTGCACCACGTGGTCGCAACGACCGACCACCGGGTCACCGTCCTGGACGCACTCACCTATGCCGGTAACCGTGCCTCCCTGGCCGGGCTCCCTGAAGACCGGGTGCGCCTTGTGCACGGCGACATCACAGACGCACCTCTCGTGGACGAACTCTTCGCCGAGGTCGACGCGGTCGTGCATTACGCGGCCGAGTCGCACAACGACAACAGCCTCCACGACCCGCGGCCGTTCCTCGACACCAACATCATCGGCACGTATACCCTGCTGGAAGCTGCTCGCAAGCACACCCGCCGCTTCCACCACATCTCCACTGACGAGGTGTACGGCGATCTCGAATTGGACGACCCGGCGCGCTTCACAGAATCGACTCCCTACAATCCGTCGTCGCCGTACTCCTCGACGAAGGCGGGCAGCGACCTGCTCGTCCGTGCATGGGTCCGGTCCTTCGGTGTCCAGGCGACGATCTCGAACTGCTCGAACAACTACGGCCCCTTCCAGCACGTCGAGAAGTTCATCCCACGGCAGATCACGAATGTCATCCGCGGCATCCGTCCGAAGCTCTACGGAGCGGGAGAGAACGTCCGAGACTGGATCCACGCCGACGACCACTCCTCCGCCGTGCTGACCATTCTCGAGCGCGGCACCATCGGCGAGACGTACCTGATCGGTGCAGACGGCGAACGGAACAACAAAGAGGTAGTGGAGCTCATTCTTGAGCTCATGGGTCAGGAGCGGGACGCGTATGATCACGTCACCGATCGCGCCGGCCACGACCTGCGATACGCCATCGACTCGACGAAGTTGCGTTCGGAGCTCGGCTGGTCACCGTCCTACGGTGATTTCGAATCCGGCCTTCGCGCCACCATCGGCTGGTACGTGGAAAACGAGAATTGGTGGGCGGCCGCGAAGGATAAGACTGAGGCGTTCTACGCTGCCAAGGGTCAGTAACCTCGCCCGCTAAACCCGAGTCCTCGTGCCCGCGAGGAGCGTTCAGCGAGCGCTCACCTCATCGTCATCCCCGCATCGACCGAGCGAGAGAGCAGCGGGCTGATCGTCGAGCCGACGCTCGCGGTCGGCTCCGGGCGCACGTTCTGGTGGTCGCGAACGGCAGCCCCGAGCGCACTGGTGACCGATCGGATGAATCGTCACGACGAGAGTGCGCACGTCCTCCATCGAACCGGGAGGAACGGTGCTGGGGCCGCCCACTCACCCGGTTTCGACGCACCCAGCGTCTGCGACCCCTCAGCGGAGTGGGGGGACATCTCCCTCGATCACGGCGAGAAGACAGGTCACCCCGAGGCGCTGGTCGTGGAGGGTCGCTCGCCGAGCATCCGTCGATACGCGCGACGGAACACGGGTTTCTCGCTGGTGCTGGTGCTGGTGCTCCCTGACATCAGCGTCTTCCGACCGACAGAGACGTCCGCGCGAAGGAACGCGAAGAAGAAGTAGGCGAGCATTCCTGCGCGCAGGAGGACGCCGATGCCCAATAGCGTCTCAAGCCCTATCCACTGGGAGCTGTCCGGCATGAGGGCGAGTCGTCGAAAGTAGCCGAAGAAGAGCGCGAGGTCGGCAGCGAAATACACGAGAACCCATCGCACGGGAACGCGCAGCAAGACGAAGAAGGGGATGAGCCAGAGGATGTATTGGGGAGAGTTGACCTTGTTCAGCAGCATGTACGCCGCGAGCATCGCCCCCGACACCTGAAGCCAGGGGAACACCCCGAAGCGACGAGCGCTGCGCCATCCGAGCGTGACAGCCGCCGCGAGGCCGATGGCCGTCGCCACTGCAGCGATCGTCGTCGTCGTGGAGGTGCGGTCAGCCACGTCGAACCCGAGGAGATGCGGAACCCACCACCAGATAGCCATCGTGTTGTCGTCGAGACGTCGGGCACTCTGGAACTGGAAGGATGCGAGCCACCCCTCCGTCTGCCAGATCGCGAAGGGAAGGTTGGCGAGCAGCAAAACTCCACCGGCCGTGGCCAGAACTCCGATCGAGTGCCACCATCGTGCGCGCAGTCGCCCCTCCGCATGAAGCGCGAATCCGAGCCACAGAGCGAGAGGCAAGGCGAACATCAGGGGGTAGAGCTTGAGTCCCGCGCCCACGCCCAGGGCGATCGCGCCCAGATATGCGCGCACGACCGGGGCGATACGACTTCCGGGCCACAAGACGATCGCGATGGCAACCACAGTGGCGAGGGACGGCAGCATGTCGACGTTGTAGGCGCTGTAGACGAGCACGGCCGGCGCGAACGACCACAGCCAGACTCGATGTCCGCTAAGACGGTGAAGGAGGAAGGCGATGATTCCGGCCGCTACCGCCAGCGTGACCCCTGCGCTCAGCACGAACCCGCGGTCAGTGCTTGCGGGCAAACCGACCGCCCACAGGAAAAGTCCCGAGAGGGTCGGGTACTCCACCACTCCCCCGGTCAGTCCACCGTCGGGAGTGAACGTCCCCTGGTAGGGGAAGACATGAGCCCCGAGATTGCGCGCGGCCCATAGCGCTCGCTGGTCGCTGTAGCAGAGCAGAGTGCCGTAACGAGAGAACTCCAGTTCCGTCGCCCCTCCAGCGCCGAAAGTGGGGCCGGTGCACAAGCTCTTCCACAGCGCGCTCAGCAGACCGGACGCCGTGGCGACAAGAGTGGCAGCGACGGCTCCGAGAGAGAGCACACGTCGCCGTGCGACATCGTTCCTGATCGGCGAGCTAGAAGTCACAGGGATCCGTTCGTGGTCACGTGGGGGTTTCGTCGAGACTATCGGCGCGCCGACTCCGAGCCGTTCCGCCCCAGAGCGGCGACCCGCGCGCGAGCCAGAGCCCGCCGCTGGGGTCTCCTCACCGTCTCTGCAGTGAGAGGACCTGCGCACAGGTCAGGTCGACCGATCTATTCGGCGCGACAGGCAGGGTAACCGTGTTGTCTGGATCGCGTGTCGCGCAGCCTTCCGCGGCGGCAATGACAGCCGGCGACCATCTTTCGACCTGGTTGCGGATGGAGATCGCCGTGGTGGACCCCTGAGCCAGGACCACGAGCACTGCGACGCAGGCCGCCCACACCAGCGCCCGCACGACGAGATACCGCCCCCACCGCTTGTGCAAGACCGCTAGCGCGATTACGACGACTGCTACCAGCATCATGCCCGAAGCGACGCCGTACCGGATGTTGATGGCTAGCCGGATACCGAGATCAGCGAGCGGCTCAGCCGCATAGTCGAACCAGAAACCGCTATTCGCCCACGCGCTCCCGGTGTACGTCGCCGCGGAGCCGAGCAGCAGGGTGACGGCGAGCAGTCGTTGTTCCCCCGTCCCGAAGGCGAGGACGACCACCGTCGCCACGGCCACAGGCACGAGAATCATCACCGCTGCCGTCATGCCCGAATCGATCGCCCACTGTCTGATGGTCTGGGGATCGCCGGTGACGATCGGCATGACGGTGTTGATCATCCATCCCATCACCGTCGAAGGGATGCTGAGCGGGCCCTCGCCGGTCGTTCGCTGGACGAAAACCGACGTGAGGAGCTGCGCGCTGGAAGCGATGAGGAACGCAGCGAAGATCGGCAACTTGCGCCTGTCGGCTTTCCGGAAGCCGAACAGGAGAAGAAACACGAAGAAAACAGATTGGATCTCCGTGAGCACGGCGACCAGAGTGACGACCGCCCACCCGACGCTCGTGCTCCACCGACGCGGCCGGTAGAGAAGAAGCCAGGGCGTGAGCCACATGGCATAAGTGTGGATGTCAGCGAGATTCCCGATGGTCTCCTGGGTTGCGAGCGGCAGCAGTACGGTGATGCCGGCGAGACCGATCCGCGCGGGGAGCCAGGGAACGAGATCTCTCGCGAGCCAATACACCGCGGCCGCGACGGCACCCGTGAGCACCGAGCAGATTGCGAAGATCAGAACGGGGTAGGCCGCGAGATCGAAGAACGGGAAGATGAGAGCGACGACGGCCCGCGGAACGAAGTGTTGGTATCCCGCGTAGCCCTCGAAGAGCACACTCCAGGGTCCACGTTCAATCGCTTGAATGAGGAAGATGTTGGCGTCTTCGGCCCACACTCGGTCGCGGTGGTCTGCGGGCACGCGAACCCAGGTGACGATCGCTCCCGCGACCAGGAGGCCGAGCGCCAGCGCGTACTCGTATCGAGCAACCATCGGGCGACGCTCATCGGCTGCCTGAATGTCGGGGGCTTCCTTCGACACGGCGGTCATGAGACGTCCCGGCGACGTAGGTCCTCCAGCATGGGGTGCTGTTTATCCTTCTCGGACAGCTCGGCTTCGTCGAGAGGTACGGGCCAGTCGATCGCCACCTCGGGGTCCGCGAGGTTCAGGAAGACGTACTCGTCCACCGCAGCGGCGCTCCAGTGCGCGTTCACCAAGTAGGTATAGGCGGTATTCGGCTCAAGCGTCTGATAGGAGTTCCCCACCCCGCTCGGTACGAAGATCGCCGTGGACGCGTTGAGTTCAGCCGTGACGACACGACCGAATGATTCGCCGGGCCTTAGGTCTACCCAGGCACCGAAGACGGAGCCGAACGCGACCGAGATGAACTTGTCCCAGGGCTCGGCGTGGATGCCCCGCGTCGTGCCGACCGTGTCGTTGAACGACACGTTGTTCTGAACCGGACCGAAATCGGGCACGCCGATCGCCGACATCTTCTCCCGCTGCCAGTTCTCTTTGAACCACCCGCGGTTGTCTCCGTGGACGGGAAGGTCGACGAGGAGGAGGCCGGGAATGCTGGTCTCGCGCGCCGCGAGGGTCTTGCCGTATTCGAGGGACACGCCAGTCACTTTATCCGAGCGATCGCGCCGTTTCCGGTGGGTGCGACTGCATGATGGACTGGATCCGCCGGGCGTCTCCCCATACACCCGGAGAGTCATAAGGCCGGTCCGGGAAGGCACCGTACTCGAGCCGGATATCGAGGTCGTGGTCGCTGATGAAGGCTTCCACCTGCTCTGCGAGGCTGATGGGTCGACCTGTGGCGCAGTTGATGATCCCGACCTCGCCGGGGGTGATCGCGGCCGCGGCGATCTGCCGGGCCAACTCATCGACGTGGATGAAGTCGAAGAGGTTGCGACCGCTCGTGAACGGGAAGGTCGCGCTCCCCTCGTCTGCAGCGGTCAGAAGGCGACCGAAGATGGAATTGCTCCGCCGGTCGTCCCCGTAGATGTAGAAGCAACGCAGCCACGCGAACTCCACCCTGTCCGTGAGGGTGAGTAGGGCGGAGCGACGCAACGCGTCTTTCGCGATGCCGTAGAGGCTGCGAGGCGCCGAAGGAGTGTCCTCCTCGATCGGACCTTCCCAGTAGCCGATCTCGTGCATGGTTCCCAGCGCGACCACGCGGGGCACGCCCGCCTGGGCTGCGGCCGTCAACACATCAAGGTGACGACCGACGTATCGCAGATGGGAGGGTGCATTGTGCACGAACCCGTCCTGCCAGGCGAGGTGGATGAAGGCGACGGTGTCCGCGGCGACGGTCGCCGAGATGTCCGTCCCTTCGACCAGGAGGTCGGCCTCCACGATGCGGGCTCGCGGGTCGAGGTCGGCGGTTCCGCCTTTGCCCGGTCGCACGACGGCCACTGGCTCGTACCCGAGATCAGCCACGGCGGAAACGACGTGGCGACCGATGTAACCGCCGGCCCCGGTGATTGTCACGGTGCCGCGCGTACGGAGATCTCCCATAGTGCGGCAAGTATATTCGTAGGGTGCACCCCCTCCGACCCCATCAGGCGCGCCCTCTGTGAGCGCGCAGGAACGCTTCGAGCGACTCGCAACCCTCCCCATGCGCTCGTTCACCCCCGAACGGCGCGGCGTGACGTCGATGTGGAAACAGGTTTCCGAGGTCATCGACCATCGGCAACTTCTCTGGCTCCTCACGCGGCGTGATCTTCAGGTCCGCTACCGAGGGAGCGTCCTGGGGTTCCTGTGGACCTTGATCAAGCCGCTCATCCTGCTCGCCACGTATTACGTCATCCTCGGACAGGTGCTGGGGGCCGCGCGAGGAATAGAGAACTTCGGAATCTACGTGTTCTCTGGCCTCACCATCTACATGTTGTTCTCGGAGAGCCTCGGGGCCGCAGCCGGCTCGATCGTCGGCAACGGAGGACTGGTCAAAAAGATCTACTTGCCGCGGGAGATCTTTCCCTTGGCAGCTATCGGCGGCGCCATCTTCATGTTCTCGATGCAGCTGCTCGTGCTCGTGGGGGCGGTCGTCATCGGAGGCGAGTGGCCTCCCGCGCAGGGGTTGCTCTACTTCTTCCCGTCGGTGCTGCTCATCCTCGTATACGTAACGGGCATCGGACTCCTGCTGTCCGCCCTCAACGTCTACCTGCGCGACGTGCAGTACATCACCGAGATCCTTCTCACGCTCATGATGTGGGGCTCGCCCATCGTCTACTCGTGGCAGATGGTGCGCGGAGTCCTGGACCGTTTCCAGCTGCCTGCCTGGCTCCTCGAGGTCTATACGAACAACCCGCTCACTCTGGCGGTTCTCGGCTTCCACCGGTCCCTATGGTCGGGTGGCACGGAAGCTGACTACCCCACCGACCTGGCGCTGCGCATGGGAATCGCCGGCGTCATCGGCGTGATCTTCCTCCTCTGTGCGCACTGGGCCTTCCAACGCATGCAGAGTAATTTGGCGCAGGAGCTGTAATGACACACACGGTTGAGCCTCCCGAGGTGGTCCGCGTAGAGGACGTTCACAAAACCTTCGTCGTTCGTAAGGACAACTCGCTGAAGGACCGAGCTGTCGCGTTCGGCAAGCACCGGCAGCACCGTCAGAACTTCACAGCCATCAATGGCGTCTCTCTGAGCATCTACGCTGGTACCACGGTCGGGCTCCTCGGGGCGAACGGCTCAGGGAAGAGCACTCTGCTGAAGATGATCGGTGGAATCCTGTCCCCGGATGACGGAACAGTGGCCACCCGCGGTCGACTCGCCGCCTTGCTCGAGCTCGGCGCGGGGTTCCACCCGGAACTGAGCGGTCGCGAGAACGTCTACCTCAATGCGGCCATTCTGGGTCTCACCCGCGCTGAGACGGACGAGCGCTACGACGAGATCGTGCGGTTCTCGGGCATCGGGGAATTCATCGACAACGAGGTCAAGTTCTACTCTTCGGGCATGTACATGCGCCTCGCCTTCGCGGTCGCGGTCCACACCGATCCTGACATCCTCCTCGTCGACGAGGTCCTCGCCGTCGGTGATGAGGCGTTCCAGCGCAAGTGCATGGATAAGATCCGCTCGTTCCAGCGAGAAGGACGCACGATCATCCTCGTGAGTCACTCCGCCGGTCAAATTGCCGAGCTGTGCGACACGACTTTCGTCCTGCACAACGGCGAGGTCGTCCACGAGGGCGACGTCCGAGAGGGGCTCGCGGTCATGCGGGACATCATGGAAGGACGCCGCATCGGCGAGTCGGTCGAGGAGGAGCGCGCGCAACGTTCGCAGGCTCCCGCCGAGCGCGCTCTCACGGTGACTCGTATCGAGACACTCACGACCGATGGACGCGCGTCCGCCGCGTTCTTCCCAGGCGAGCCGATGATCCTGCGTATCCACGTCAGGGCGAGTGCACCGCTCGCCGAGTGGACGACGGGCTTCAGCATCGACAACTCGACGGGGCAAATGGTCCTTGCCTCGAACACGGACCGCCTCGACGCAGTGCTGCCCCCGATCGAGCCGGGCGAGCACTTCATGGATTACCGCATCGATGCCCTTCACTTGGGGCCCGGTGAATTCTTCATCAATGCCAACACGTCTCCGACCATCGATGTCGACACCCATGTTCTGTGGCAGGGCGCCCGCTTCCGCATGAAGGGCGGCGAGGGGAACCTCGGCGTCGTCGATGCCCAGATCGGTGTCGCCGCCCCGCGCGTCTGACAAGAGAAGGAGGGCGCCCCCGGTCAGTACCGAGGGCGCCCTCCTTTTCGATTTACCGGGTCAACGCGGCAGGAAGGAAACGTTGCCTGCGCGATCCGATCGCGCGACCCCGCGCTGGAACTGCTGAATGCACCCGTCGGCCGTGCACGATTGGCTTGCACTCGGCCACCCCAGCCAGGTGTTCTCGGCCCCGTAGTGGTACCACATGTTGAGAATCGGACCGTATGCCGTGTAGATCGACGAGCCGGTGCGCTGCTGAGTGATGACGCCCGTCTGATAGTGCTGCACCCAGCCGCCACCGCTGGTATCGGTGTACCGCAGATCATTCAGGGCGACTCCGTACCCATTGAGGCCGCCGGCCGCAGACCACGCCCCACCCAATCCGCCGAAAATGGAGTGCGTCCCCCACGTCTCCGACGTCGTCAGCGTCGCTCCCGCGAAATCCTGCCCGCATCCAGAGGCAACGCAACGCTGCTGCGACTTCGGCCAGCCGAGCCATCCCTTCTCCTGAGAGGAGGCGTTCCATATGGTGAGCTGCGGGCCGGTCGGCACCAGCATCATCCCGTAGGAACTCTGGGCCAGGATGCCGCCCGTGTATGCCTGCACCCATCCGCCGCCCGCGATGTTCGACGTGCGCAGATCCGTTGTGGCGGGGCCCATCTTGGAGAGTCCGCCCCGAGCGTCCCACTCGGAGATGAAGCCGCCGAGAATGACCTTCGCCCCGGTCGCGTTGCTCCAGGTGATGACGCCCCCGGCGAAGCGTTGAGCGCAACCGGAATTCGAGCACTGATACCCCGACGTCGGCCATCCGAGCCAATTCTCGCCACCGCCGTTTGCCTGCCACGCCTCGAGGACGGGACCGTACGGAACCACGAAGATACCGGCGGGGTTCTGGACGAGGACACCCGCCTCGAAGTTCTGAATCCAAGCGGGCTGGCTGCCGGCCGTCCGATACGCGACATCGTTCAATGCCGCTCCGAGAGGACCGGTCAGGCCACCCTGCGACTTCCAGTAGTCATTCAACCCACCCCAGATGACGTGACCACCCCAGGCTGTAGTCGAGGTGATCGTGGCGCCCACAAACGACTGCACGCACCGGCTGGCGGGAGAACACGTCGACTCGGCATTCGGCCAGCTGACCCCGCTGGCTGGACCTCCGTTGCGCAGGTACTCATCCAGGATCGGCCCGTTGAATACGAAGGCGGTCCCGCCGTAGTAGCTGCCGTAGACGACACCCTTCTCAAAACGCTGGTACCACCCCTGACCGTTCGCATCCACGAAGACGGGGTACGAGGTCGGCTTGCCCATCTCGCCGCCAGCTCCGCCACGAGAGTTCCAGTAATCGACGAAACCCGGGTGAGGCGCATAAGAACGTGTGTCGCCGAACCAGTCCGTATAGATACGCCAGAAGTTGCGGTTGCCGTAAGCCGAGCACGCGTCGCCCGTCCCGTAGAGGTTGTTCAGAGCTGCCGCGTTCGGGGTGTAGGGCGTGTATATGTACAGTCCGGCGGTTGCCTGGTTGTTGATGAAAACACTGCGAGTGCCGCAGGATGAGTCGGGGTTATAGAGGATGTTGTTCCACCGCTGAGCCCGGTAGCCAAAACTGTCGGGGTTGAGACGGTAGACCTCGAACTGTCGAGCCGAGTAGTAGACCTGATAGAAGAACCCACGGGTGCCCGGGTCGCAGGGCGCGGTGTCGGGG
Organism: Microbacteriaceae bacterium; assembly: GCA_022702225.1. Classification (GTDB taxonomy): domain Bacteria; phylum Actinomycetota; class Actinomycetes; order Actinomycetales; family Microbacteriaceae; genus Microbacterium. The sequence goes on from JAKOMY010000024.1 coordinate 16,853, forward strand.
CAACCCTGCCCCATTGCCGCCGAGTACTGATAGCTGGACGGAGCGGTCGAGGTGACCAGCGACTGCTCCTTCTCGAGCAGGACGAGCAGCGCGCGCTGGTTGATTCCGCACGATCGAGCGACCTTATCGATGATCTGCGCGGCGGTCTCAGATGCCGACCCCGAGTAGCCATTGCAGTACCGGTCGCTGGGCCGATTATCCGTCGACTGGGAATAGTCCTTCAGACAGGTATACCCCGAGCGGCACGACCGTACCTTCCCATTCAGGAAGTTCTGCACGTCGGACGCATTCATGTCATTCGACGAGTAGAAGATCGAGTCGTCGATGATGTAGCCGGGGTCCCAGTCCGAGGCGTCGGCAGCCTGAGCTTGCGGCGCGACGACCGGAGCCAACGCGGGAGCGAGGACGACGAGCAGACCTGCGACCAGCGAGACAACGACGAGAAGCGCCGCGGGTCGCCGAGAGATATGGGTCACGGGACGCTCACCGTCGAGGCGGGCGACGCGCCCGAATGGGCGGCCGACGAATACGTCAGGACGGCAGTCCAGTCTCCCGGGGCCAGCTCACTCGTCGGAACGGTGAGAAGGCTGCAGAAAGTGCTTTCACGGCCAGTGGCCGTGTCGCCCTCCACAGTGCGCGTGACCGACCCGCGCGTGAGGGTCAACGTGCACGACCCCCCCTCCTCCACGACCTCGGGAAGCATCCCCGAAGCCTCGATCTTGTCGCCGACCACGTCAAGGGTGATGAACACGACGCTCGTGCCCGTCCCGCCGTCCGTGCCGATGGACGCCGACGGCTCGGGAACCGGAGTCGCGGAGTCCGTCGGCTCGGCTGTCGGTCCAGTGGTGGGCGAGACGCTCGACGTCTCGGAGGGTTCCGGGCTGGGCGAACCTGTGCTGACCGCACCGGGCACGGCCGTCGCACACCCCGCCAGGACAACTGCGGCGAGCATCACTCCACTGTATGAGGCGATGTTGCGGGTGAGGACGGACGATCTCGACATGACATCAGGCTAATATCCCGCTCCCTGCGCGGGCGTATTGATCAGATGACGCTCCGCGAGTTGCACGATGACGACATCAGGATGATATTGCTCGACGTACTGACGGTAGGACTCCGGGTCGTCGAAGCCCGCGCGGTATCTGTGCCACATCTGCCACGTCGGAGAGTAACTCTGCTGCCAGAGAGGCGAAAGCCCGCCGCCCATCGAGTCTCGGAAAATTAGAGCGGACTTGCCTGTCCACGGTGCGGGCACCGTGGTCTTGATGGGGAGCGTGCCGGCATCCGTGGTACTCGAACCGGGGACCACCTGGGCAACCCCGTCAGCGCCCGTCCTGGTGACGTCCTGAAGCGGTTCAGCGTAGATCGGTGCGGACCAGTCCGCGCCGGGGCTGACCACCCCATACGACGCCCATTCGTTGAAGTCACCGATGACCTCCGACCCTTGGATCGATGGCGTGCGCAGGGGCGGGCCGTCGGGGTAGGCGGTATTCACGCACGTAGCGATCCTGTCCCAGCTGGAGTATGCACCGAAGTCTGTCCAGTGACTGTTGTCCCAGCTGAACAGGTGAACGTCCGGCGTCTTCTGCGCGATGAGATCTGCTCGTAGGTCGATCAGAGGCAGATCGCCCGCTCCGGCCACCACTTGGTCGAGAGCGGTCGCCCCACGTATCTGCTGCATCCATTCCGGCAGTTCCTCCGGGTAGACGCTCGACGTGGATGGCGTAACGATGACGTAGAACTCAACGCCGTCCTTTGCGAGGCCGTCGCGCACCGCACGGAAGTGCGCGATCCAACGGTCGACCTCGGGCTGCGTCAGGTAAGTGCGTCCCACGGCCTGGGAAGCGTATTGGTCCACCTGGTCGCTCCAGAACGTCCAGCCATCGGGGCCGGTGAGATAAGGCTGCGCGACGTCGGTCGCGTGATCCATCCACACGGACTCACGGGCTGCGGCGTCCTCCCACCAAGGGGACCGGTCGTACGCGGGCATCGCGGGGCGACACGCACCCGCAATCGGATCATCGTCGCCCGCCGTGGGGCTGACGGCTGCCGGCTGGTTGACCCGCCGCTCGATGTCGGCCTTGGTGACCGCGCCGATAACGAGCGCCGCCGCCGAAAGGAGGACGAGGAGCACGAAAGGGAGATATGTGAGACGACGCCACCAGCGTGGTCCGGGGGACAATGCCTGCCCCGGGGGGAGCCGCGTCGTGCCCGAGGTCACCGGGCGGGCCTCTCGGTGATCACCGCGTGCGCGCGCAGACGGGAAACCGCGCGGCGGATGCGATCCGCTCCGCGCCCCTCCCGCCAACGCACGTACCACCGGGGCGTCCAGTTCTTCAACGACATCGCAGGTTTCTCAATCAGGTGCCAGCTCAGCACGGCGTACAGATGCACACCGATGATGACGACCACGTGGTAGATCACGAGGCCGTGCTTTTGGAGCCCGAAGTACGTGGCGAACACCATCAGCGGCCAGCCAATGATGTAGATCCCATATGAGAAATCGCCATATCGATCCCACCGAGTGATCGGCACGCGCACCGCGAACCACATGATGAAATACGCGAACGCGTACTGCCCGAGAACGAGCCATCCGCCCTTCGCGTACGTCGCGAAGGCGATCGCAAGGCAAGCGACGGCCATCCGGTCGTCAATAGGAATGCGATCCATCCAGAGACAGAAGATGATGCCCCACGCGAACGGCGCGAGCAGGAGCAGGGCCCGGAAGTCGGACAGGATGGGCAGAGCGGTGGGGAGATTGCCGAGGCCCAGTCCAAGCCATTGCAGCATCGCAAGAGCGATGATGCCGGATGCCACCAGGGTACCGACCAATCGGTTCGCCAAAGCGCCAAACACCCCGAGCGCTCCCACCAGCAGGTAGGCACCGAACTCGAACGCAAGCGTCCATGCCGAGCCGTTCCAGTCGCTGATCCCGTGCGCATACTGCGGAATGGACTTACCCATGCCCGCGATGTTCAGCTGGTGGAGAATCAGCGTGAAGTTGTTCGCGAAGTAGGTCAGGGGGGAATCTGAGGTTGCGTTCCAGAAGCCGTCCCATGTCCCCTTCTCGCGGTACCACGCGATGGGCGCCAGCACGAAGGCAGTGGTCAGCAGGGCGAGGAACCATCCCGGATATATGCGCAAGATGCGGTGCCAGAAGAACCGCGGCGTCGTGGAGCGCCCCATCTTGCTCCGGGTGATGAGGAACCCGGAGAGGAAGAAGAAGCCGCATACGGCGACCCCGCCAAGCGACTGTTCATCGCTCCACTGGGTTCCGAGATCCTTCCCACCATAGAAGCCCGCGATAGGACCGGCATGGGAGAAGATGACCGCGAATGCGAGGAACCACCGCAGGAAACCGATCGAATTCCTGCGCGGGTCGAAGGCCGCCGCGAGTGTCGTCACAGCAGTTCCATGTCGTCGACGGCGGCCTCGACGGGCTCGTCGACGACTCGACGGCGGGGGCGCCACCAGGTGCGCGGGTGCATCAGACGCCACGCAAGCCGATAGACGCCGCGGACGGGACGGTACATCGTGCGCAGGGAGGGAATGGCCCGCGGGTGGCTCAGGCGAGTGTACGCCTTGACGTAACCCACGGGGCCGCCGCCGAGGAAGTCCCCCGCGGCGTCCAGGAGACCCACCTGGTCGATGGGGTAGCCGGGGACGAATTTGCTCATACGGTCGATCTTGTATTCGAGCGACGTGTGGCTGATCGCCGCGTACCTCGTCGTCGCGACCGTCTTCGTGTGGAAGCCGAGTTCCGCGGCCGCGTAAGTGAACATGCGCTCCTGAACGTGTCCGATGCTGCCGTCGAAGTGCGCCTTGGGGTGCGGGTAGTCCTTGTACGTCCACTCGACGTCGGAGAGGATCGACAGCGCCTCCGGACGGAACGCGAACATGCACCCGTAGGGCGCGAGCGGGGACGGGTCGTCGAAGGGAACCCGGATGCCGAGTTTCTTCGCCAGCTCGGCGGCGGGCTCCTTGTTCGCGAACCACCCGCGCCCGAGGGTGGGATATCCGATGTGGATGGTCGGTGCGTACACGATTCCGAGTCCCGGCTCTTTTTGAAAGAGGGCGACGAGATTAGCGGCGTACCCGGGAGAGTTCAAAAGATTCATCAGCTGGTGCCGGCGGAAGAAGTTTCCAGCATTGAGATTCTCCTGAACCGTCTTCTTCGAGTGCACCTTGAACAGCAGATCGTAATCTCGCGAGACCAAGACGTCACGGCATCCGACGAAGAAGGCACCCATATCGCGTCCGCGATTAGATGGCAGCACACGGATGTCGACATTCCCGATTCGGGGGTCACCCTCCGCTTCCACGATGTCCCGGATCACCCGGGCGTTCTCCTCGCTCGTGGTCGTGATGAACAGGTCGTAGGCGCTCGGCAGATTCGATGCGTAGCCGAGCAGCTCGCGCGTGAGATCCGTGTAGAACACGTGCATGATCACCGCGATACGCAGCGGTCGCTCGGTGTCGTAGGAAATGTCGACGTCGGGCATGATCTCGAGCATCGAAGCGTTGGTGTTGAGCACCTTCGGTTGTGAGCTGCGGGACATGTTGTTCCAGATCATGCTCACCGGATAGCCGAGCTGTTCCGCGCGCTCGACATAGCGACGCGCGAGGATGGCGTGGCGATCGAGCAGGAGCGGATCATGGAAGAAGGGTCGGCGTTTCAGAGCCGGACATCCATCGTCGAGCAAAGCCTCGGCATCGAAGAAGGCAGGATGCCAGGTGGAGTAGTTCCGCTGTGGAAAGGCCACCTCGTAGCGGAATCCGAGCTGGGCGAAGTGATGGGTGAAGCGAGACTCATGGTGCAGGATCGAATCGGTGTAGGACACGATCGGGGGCATCGTCCGCCAGTACTCGCGCCACTCGTCGCTGAGGAACATGCTGCGACGCACAGCGATCCAATGTGACTGGATGTGCGAATGCAGAACGTCCTTCTGCGTGAACGGATTGGGACGAAGCTTGCCATGCTCGGTCATGCCCCAGTAATCCAGCTCAAGAGCGTTCATGCGTTCGAAGACCGGCTCGAACGGGTTGACGGGTCCGAACCAGGTGTAGTTCATGAGGATGAGTTCGTCGTACGCGGCGAGCTTGTCCTCGCCGAACTCCGCTAGAGCCTCTTTATAGCCCCAGACATCGAAGCCGACGTTCTCCCGCTGCCAGATCGTGTCGGCGACGCCCTCGAGCCGCTCCCGTCCCCCGTCGGTGAGCTTGCCGTTGACGACGACGAAGATGTGCTCCGCGTGGCGTCGAAGCCGTTCGAGCTTGTAGAGCACGTAATCGTCGACGAGACCGCGGGCATCCCACAGCAAATAGAAGATGATGCGTCGCCCCTCGGGCGGGAAAGACGTGCGCTCTCGATGTGTCACTGCGTCGATACTCCGTTCTGGCGTTTGTCCCGGTCAGGCCCGGACAAACGCCCGATGAAGTCTACCCGGCTCTATGACGCAGACCTGGCTCGTCCGCCGAGAGGACGCTGCGGGCTGCTTCGTCCAGCACCGCTGCACGAGCATCGAACGAATGGTCCCGTCGTATGCGCTCGCTCGCACGAGCGAGCGCATCTGCATCCGGGAAGATCGTGTCGGGATCCGCTTGCAGCAGGCTTACCAGATGCTCCGCGTCGCGGTATGTCACCACGGCCCCCTCGAAGACGGCGTCGATGCCCTCGACCTCTTCGGAGATCACCCGTCCTCCCACCGCAACCACGTCGAAAGGCCGCATAGCGATGAAGCCGTGCCGGCGCATCTCAGGCCACTGATCGTTGAGCACGATTGACGCGGACTCGTATCTTTCGGCGAGTTGCTCGTGCGGAAGAGACCGCGCGACAATCGCTGACTGCGAGATGAATGGACGCCAGTCAGGTCCGTAGACACGGACGGGGATACCCGCCGCGAGCGGTACGACCACGCTCGGGCGGGCGATGCCGCGCGCCGTGCCGACGAACACGATCTCATCGGTGCGGCGCACCCCCCGCGGATGGAAAAGATCGGTGTCGGTGCATTCGAGGAGCGACTCGACGGCAACCCCCCACCGGGCAGTCGACGCGCGCGACCAGCTTTCGGAAGCGGCGAACACACGATCGAAGGCGACGACCTCGTTTCGCGTCACGGCATCGGGGTGGCTGATGATCCAGAGCAGGTTCACCCCGGCCCTCGCCCGCGATCGGGGCGGGTCGATTCGATAGGGGCCGCGCACGACGACATTGACGTCGTCGAGGTAACTCGTCGGACGATCACGCGCGTCGAAAGCGTCCACTACGACCATGTGACCGCGCCGGCGCAGGGCGGCCGCCAGGCCGCGCGCGAAGTGAGCGTCGCCCCAGACTGCCCCTTGTCGACCGGCTGGCGCGCAGATTTTGATAGCCCACCGCTGTGCCTCAGCATGCGGAGCGCGCCAGCGGAGCCGAGGTGCGTCGCGAGTCTTCCCCCCGTCGGGCCACGACTCCACGTCGAAACCCGCGGCATCGATGATCGGCTCCACCAGCGCACGGTGTATGGCCGGGTGTGTGAGCCCCACCTGGTCGCGGCGGTAGGCGAGCTGAGGTTCCTCCAGCAGAGGACGGAGACGTGTCAACACTCGGCGAGGGGTGCGAGGAGGGAGCCGCCGGGACAGCTCCGTGGCTGAGATCGTGGGATACGTCAACGCCACCGCGAGCGCATCCAGCGGACAAGCGAGCGTTCTGCCGTGGAGGAGGGGAACCTCGAGGACGTCATCCAGCGGGTCGATGTCGTCGACAGGATGCGCCTCCAGAACTCCCCATGGCCGTCGACCACCGACGTCAGCCGCGCCGAGACCCGCGACCGTTCCGTCCTGAGCACGATGGGCGGGGATGACGGCCGCCCCCTCTCGAGCGGCGGCCTCAAGGTCTCGAATGTCGGCGATCGAAAACTCCGCACGTGCATCCAGGACTACCGCAACACCGGACGTCCTCCCTTCAACCGCGTCGGAGATCACGGCGCCCCATACAGCCCGGCAACGGTGGCCGCGAAGTGTCAACTCAGGGAAGATTCCCGCGAGCAGATGCGCGCTGATCCATTGAGACGCGTCCACACCGACGAGAGGAACGACGATCTCCGCCGTGTCGGCGAGGTCGAGAAGTTGCACGAGCTTGCGCGCATATCGCCGGTCGTGCGCTTGCAGGGGCCGCACGATGACGGTCGACGACATTGCGCCTTTCCCTGCTCTCGCTCGCGTCCGGGGCCTGCGCCACGTGCGCGCGGCGACGATGGCGCGCCGACGAAATTCTGAAACGGTCATGGTGACTGAGCGCCCGGCCACGGTGACTTCGACGTCAGCACCCATGTCAGACCACAGGTGCTCTAGTCCCGGGGAACCCACGCGGCGGCTGAGGTCCACCGCGTCCCACCATGGGTGGACCTGAACGGTGTGCCGCTCGCTGACCAGGTAGGCGTAAAGGGCAGGAACGCGGAGGACTTCGGGAAGATCGGCCCCCGCAATGAGGTCGTCAAAAAGCGGGTTCAGACTCATTCCACGTCGAAATCCCCGAATGACGTAGTGGGCGATCGCAATTCCCCGTGGGAGACGTGCCAAACCCAATTGCGCCCCGTAGAACTCCGAGTCGACGAGCGCGGACCCATGGATCGCCCGACCCCACCACAGACGATCGGCCGCACGAACCACCGGTCCCAAGATCCGAGAGCCGCGCAGCGCGCGAACGATCACTCTCAACCGGTCCGGCATGAATCGATTCTATGCAACGGCATCAAGCGCGCAGAAACGAGCGACGTAGGCGCCGAAGCCGCGATAGCAACGGCTGATGCCCGTCGATCTCCCGCCGCACGTCGTCGCGGATCTCGTCGCGCAGACGCTCGTTCGCCTCGGTCAGGCGTCGATCGATGTGCGCGATGAGCTCCGCCTGCAGCGAGGCGAGGTACAGCGGCAGACCGTCGCCTTCGCGCCGCACCCACTCGGTGAGTGCGCGATCGCGCACACGGGCGTCGTCGACGGCGTGCTCGGCCGTCAGCGCGAACATGCTGTTGGCGTCGAGGCCGGTGGCATCCGGTCTCTGCGTCCAAAAGGCGAGCGCCTCCCCCGGGAGGAACCCGATGTCGCCGCGGCGGAGGAAGCGCAGGTACAGGTCCCAGTCCTCGACGGCGTCGAGCGTCTCGTCGTACCAGCCGACCTCGGCGTGCACCGCGCGCCGGTACAGCACCGAGATGGGCACGGCGCGGTTGACGCTCAGCATGTCGGTGAGCGAGATCCGCTGCATCCCGGCCCAGAAGGGGGCTCGACCGACCTCGATCCACGAGGCGCCCCGCTGTTCCTCGTACACGATCTCCGTGGGCACGGCGACGGCCAGGGCCTCCGGGTTCTCGTGGAGCCACGCGGAGGTGCGGGCGAGGAACTCCGGATGCCAGCGGTCGTCGTCGTCATGCAGCACGACGTACTCAGTGTCCAGGGCACGGACCCCGACGTTCGCGGCGACGCAGCGGCCGCCCTCGCCCGCAGCGATATGCCGCACGCGCACGTCGGCCAGACCGGCTTCCGCCACGATGCCGTCGACCTCCGCCGGGTCTCCCCCGTCATTGACGATCACGACGCCGTACTCGACGAACGTCTGCGCCGCGATGTCGGCGAGAGCCCGACGCAGGAAACCGGGCCGGTGCCGGGTACGGACGACGATCCCGACGCGCGCGCTCATGCTGTCGAGCATAGGGGCGCCCGCCTCACAGCTCCGCGTGCAGCGCCCACACCCGCTCGGCCGACGCTCTCCACGCGAAGCCCTTGGCGCGGTCGCCGGCCAGGACCCGCAGTCGCTCGGCGTCCTCGCCCAGGGCACGCTCGAGGGCG
>JAKOMY010000026.1 GCA_022702225.1 Microbacteriaceae bacterium
CCGTAGCCGGGTCGCTCAGATCCGGTCGGCCGGCGGAACGCGGGCCGCGTCGGGCGGCACCTGTCCCCGCACGAACCGGTCGAGTACCCCGTACGGAACCTCTTCGCGCACCAGGGCGAAGGCGTAGTGATCACGCCAATCGCCGTCGATGTGGATGTACTTGCGCCGCAGGCCCTCGTACCGGAAGCCGAGCTTCTCGACGACGCGCAGACTGGCGTGGTTCTCGGGGCGGATGCAGATCTCGACGCGGTGCAGGTTCAGTTCGGTGAAACACACGTCGGTCGCCATCGCCACGCCGATCGTGGTGATGTTGCGACCGGCGAACTCCTCTGCCACCCAGTACCCGATCGTCGCCGAGGCGAGCGACCCGCGCGAGACACCCCACACGTTCAGCTGCCCGGCGACGTCGTCGTCCCACGCCATCACGAAGGGGACGCCGACGCCGTCACGGTACTGCTGCAGAAGACGACGGATGCCGAGGCGCATGTCGAACGACACGGGGCCGTCGGGACTGGTGGCCTCCCACCGCTTCAGCCACGAGCGGTTGTCGATCAGCTGCTGCTGAAGGACTCGCGCGTCGCGGTTGCGGATGAGACGGATCGACACGTCGCCGTGCCGCCGAGGGACGGACAGATCCATGGCACCCTGCCGGGTCAGAGACCCTGCGCGAACTCCTTGAACCAGGGGCGGAGGGCGGGGCCGAGGTCGTCGCGGTCGGCCGCGAGCTGCACGATCGCCTTGATGTAATCGACGCGGTCGCCCGTGTCGTAACGGCGGCCGCGGAACACGACGCCGTAGACGCCGCCGCCGTCGCCACCACCGGTCGCGAGCTCTTCGAGGGCATCGGTCAGCTGGATCTCGCCGCCCTTGCCGGGCTCGGTGCGCTCGAGGATGTCGAACACGTCGGGACCGAGCACGTAGCGACCGATGATCGCGAGGTTCGAGGGGGCGTCTTCGGCCTTGGGCTTCTCGACGAGCTGGGTGACCTTGACGACGTCTTCTTCGTCGGTCGCCTCGACAGCGGCCACACCGTAGAGGTGGATGTGCGCGGGGTCGACCTCCATGAGCGCGATGACGGTGGCACCGCCGCGCTTGTCGTACTCCTCCATCATCTTGGTGAGCAGCGGGTCGCGCTCGTCGATGAGGTCATCGCCAAGAAGGACGGCGAAGGGGTGATCGCCCACGTGGCTGCGGGCGCGCAGCACCGCGTGACCGAGGCCCTTGGGCTCACCCTGACGGACCATGTGGATGTCGGCGAGGTCGGACGAGTGCTCGACCTTGGCGAGCTTGTCGTCGTCGCCCTTCTCGCGCAGCTTCGCTTCGAGCTCGGGCATGGAGTCGAAGTGGTTCGCGATGTTGTTCTTGTTGCGGCCGATGATGATCAGCACGTCTTGGATACCGGCACCGGTCGCCTCTTCGACGACGTACTGGATGGCCGGCTTGTCGACGACGGGCAGCATCTCTTTGGGCATCGCCTTCGTGGCGGGCAGGAAGCGCGTACCGAGTCCGGCGGCCGGGATGACGGCCTTGAAGGGCTTGTGAGGCATGGGCATACCCTAGCGGGGTCCCGCGCCACCGGCGGCAACGCGCCCGCCCCTAGACTTATCGCATGCCGGATCGTATCGAGCAGGCCAAGCGCGCACTCCGCGCCGATCTGCGCGAACGCCGCCAGACCATCTCCGCGCATGCCCGCGAGGTGGCCGAGGCCGGCGTCACAGAGCAACTCGACGCCCTCGTCGCGCGTCTCGGAGCCCGCAGCATCTCGTGTTTCCTGTCGACACCCACCGAACCCGGCACTCACGCCTTCGTGCGCGCGGCCGTGGATCGCGGCATCCGGGTGCTTCTTCCGATCACCCGCGAGGACGGCCTGCTCGACTGGAGCGTCGCCACGGCCGACACCGAGATCACCGAGGGGCTGTTCGGTGTTCCCGAGCCGGTCGGCGACGTGCTGGGGCCCATCGCGGTCAACGACGTCGACCTGCTGATCATCCCCGCGGCCGCCGTCGATCATCACGGCATGCGCCTCGGATGGGGCCGCGGCTACTTCGACAAGACCCTCGGCTCCATGGAGAAGTGCCCGCCCGTCTACGCGGTCATCTTCGACACCGAGCTCATCGACGACGTGCCGCGCGACGTGCACGACCAGCCCGTCACGGGCGTGGTCACCCCCACGCGCACCCTGCCGCTCGCCGCCCACACCTCCTGAACACCCGAAGGACGCTCATGCCCACCTATTCCTATGCCTGCAAGCAGTGCGGCCATCGTTTCGACGCCCAGCAGTCGTTTTCGGATGCCGCTCTCACCGAGTGCCCCGAATGCGGCGGCGAGGTGCGCAAGCAGTACGGGTCGATCGGTGTGACCTTCAACGGGTCGGGCTTCTACCGCACCGACTCGCGCAGCTCGTCCTCGGGCGCAAGCGGTGGCGGCTCGTCCACTTCTTCGACATCATCGAAGTCGGAATCGACGTCGTCCGCCTCGCCCTCGGCTTCTTGAGCCCGAGTCGGCGCGGCCTGAGAGGAACCAGCGCATGATCAAGGGATTCAAGGAGTTCATTCTCCGCGGGAATGTCATCGACCTCGCCGTCGCGGTGGTCATCGGAGCCGCGTTCACCGCGGTCGTGAATGCCATCGTCGCCGCGGTGATCACGCCGCTGATCTCGGTGTTCTACAAGCCCGCCGAGAACGGCGAGATCGGGCCCACGATCACCGGCATCTACGGCCAGGAAGTGGTCTTCCCCCTGCCCACCCTGTTGTCGGCGATCATCAGCTTCTTCGCCGTCGCGCTCGTGGTGTACCTGGTGTTCGTCTACCCCATGAACCGGTGGAAGGCCATCGCCGCCGCCCGCGCGGGAGTGAACGAGCCCGCCTCGGACGAGCCCAAGCTGCCGACCGAGCAGGAACTGCTCGTGCAGATCCGCGACCTGCTGGAGCGCCAGAACAAGCTCTGAGCCGACCGACGGATCACGCGAGACGGCGCCCGCGCCGGGACCACGTCCCGGACCGGGCGCCGTTTCGCGTACGTCCTGCGGGTCAGTAGTGCGGGGGGACGTCGCGCATCATGCGCTCGTCGTTGGGCCCGGATGCCGTGGGCCGAGCGCCCGTGCCACGCGCCGGGTCGTCCGCGGGTGCGGGCTCCGCGGTCGTGCCCGGGGCGGCGAGCAAACGCGCGCGCCGCGCGCCGCGAACGCGGACGACCGGCTGCCGCTCCGTACGCGAATCGGGAGCGCCCGCGGCGTCCGACCCGGTGCTCTCGGGCGTCTCACTCATCGGCTTGTCAGTCAGGGAGATCGAGCGACTCTGTGGTCGCGTCGGGAGCGGCCGCGTCGTCGGGCGCGATGCCGAGCAGCTCCCCGATCCGCGAGGCCACGCCCGCAGGGTCGCTGTAGAGATCGAAAGCGTGCACCCGCACGTAGTGCCACCCGAGACGACGGAGGATCTGCGGGCGGAGGCGAAGCGTCTCGCGGAGCGATTCGCCGATGGTCTCGGGGTCGCTCTCGGCGACGACGGCCTTGCCCTGGTATCGGGCGACGATGGGGAGCAGACCGCGGTAGTCGACGTCGACCTCGACGCCGAGGCGTCGAAGCTCGCGCGCCAGGGCGCGGGTCAGCGGGTCGGCGAGGTCTTCGAGCCGCATCTCGCGGCTCCGCGACGCCACGTTGCCGAGGATGCCCATGAGGGTGGCGGCACCGTGCTCGAGACGACCGTCGTCGAACGCCGAGGGACGAATGGACGACACGATCACCATCGAGCGCCGCGCGCGCGTCATACCGACGGTGAGCAGCCGCTCGCCGTCGGGCGTTGACAGGTCGCCGAAGTCGCTCAGGACACGACCGTGACGCGTGAGACCGAAGCCGAGCGAGAACACCACGCGGTCCCGGCTCTCGGCCACCGACTCTTCGAGGGTCAGGACGGCGAAGGGCTCCGCGGCATCCCGGGAGATGAACTCCGCGACGTCGGAGCGGCCGGCCAGTGCCGCCACGACCGAGGCGCGCACGCGCTCGGCATGCTTGCGGCTCGCGGTGACGACCATGAGCGACTCGGAGGCGCGGTTGACGGCGTGCTCGACCACGAGGGTGACCACGCGGGCGACCTCGGCATCGGGGCTCTCGACGGCGCCGCTGACGGGGTCGGGGGCGCCGACACCGCCCTCGACGTAGTCGACGCTGAGGCTGCCGCGACCGAGGTACGACCCTGCCCACGGGAGCGAGACGATCTCGCCGCCGTAGAAGGCATCGTTGACTAGCTGCGAGAGGTCCTCGCCGCCCGCGCGGTAGCTGCGCGTGAGGGTCTCGACGGGCAGGAGCTCCGCGATGCGCTCGAAGACCGAGGTGCCGTCGAAGGGCACTTCGTCGGCCTCGTCGGGCGCGCCGATGATCGAGGCACTGACCCGGAAGGGGGTGGGCTTCTGCACCACGGGGTCGCCGAACAGCACGACCTGGCGAGCGCGGCGCAGCGCCGGGGCCGCCTCCGCGAGGCACAGGGCCGCGGCATCCGCGATGATCACGACGTCGAACGCCAGGTCGGTCGGAACGTCGGGGACCTCGTACGGCGACGCGAGCCACACCGGCGCGAGCGTGCGCAGCAGGGTGGGCGCGGCATCCGACATCTCCTGCGCCGTGTGCAGGCCGTCTTTCAGAACGCGTTTGAGGGCGGCCGCTTCGTCGGCGTGGTCGACGATGCCGATACGCCACTGCGTCGCGAGCTGCGCGGCCAGGAGCGGCCCCGCGGCGGCGGCGTGCGCCTCGTCGACGAGCCGGAAGTCGCGCTCGAGACGGTCGACGACGCTCGTGTTGGCCCCGAGCAGGGCACGATCGGTGCGAAGCAGATGCTCGAGGGCCGACTGCCACCAGGCGAACTCGAGCTCGGCGCCGACGCGCTCCTCGGGGACGTGGCGCACCGAGAGCTCGACGAGCAGCTGCTCGAGGCCCAGACGGGCGAGCTCGGAGCGCAGCTGGGCGCGCTCGACGAGGTTGTCGAAGAAGGTGGATTCTGCCGCAAGGCCCGCGAGCGTGCGCACCAGACGCTGCACCGGGAGGGTGGCCAAACGCTCCGAGCCCTGACGGCCGAGGATCCGGTCGAGTTCGCCGAGCAGGGCATCGGTGCGCTGCCACGCGACGTTCACATCGGCGAGGCCGAGAGGCACCTCCGGCGTCACACCGGCCTCGACCACGCGCTGCCACTCGGTGCGCTGCTGCTGGATGCGCACGAGCGCCTCGTACATGTCGGGCACGTGGACGCCCGGGCGCACGTATTCCTTCGACAGACGCTTGAGTCGGCGACGGTTCGGACCGCTCATCGCGGACGCGTCGCGGCGCGGCGAGTGCGCGTCGATCAGCTCACCGAGGGGGCGCTCGAAGACACTCGGGCTGAAACGGTCGAGGGACTCGCGGATGCCCTGCAGAAGCTTCAGATACGACCCGAGCTCCGACACCGTCTGGAACGGTCGCATGCGCGTCTGCGCGATGAGCTCGTAGCCGCGCTCGAGCAGGCGCGGCACATCGCTGGTGTGGAGCTTGCCGGCGAGGTCGTGCGCCGCGCGGGCGTCTTCGGTGCGCGAGAAGCTGACGCCGTACCAGGGCGAGTCGTCGGGGCCGAAGCGGAACTCGCCGAGGCGTGCTGCCATCGCGAGAGCCCGGGCCGCGGCATCCCGTCGCCCGGCCAGACGCTCGAGGGTCGCCAGATCGAAACGGGCCTCGGTCGAGGGAGCCGGAGAGGTGGATGCCAACGACGTGAGCGCGCGGAGGATGTCGAGCGCCGAGACGCCCAGGGCCAGATGCGGCTCGGTCACGGCGGAGCGATAGTCGCGCAGGACCGTACGCAGGCGCACGAGCGCGTCGTCGATCTCGGCGACCTTGGGCTGCTCGGCCTTCTCGTTGCGGCCGATCGCGCGAATGAGGTCGCGGCGAACGTGGTTCGGCGAGACGGCCAGCCCGGTGAGCCCGACCCCGGCGAGACGGTGACGGATGCCGTCGAGCGTCGACCGACGAGCACTCACGACCAGCACGCGCTTGTTGTCGTGGACGAGCTGACCGATCGCGTTGATGACCGTCTGCGTGCCACCGGTTCCCGGGAGCGTGTGCACGGCGAGCGAGTGACCGGCGGCGATGCGCGCGAGGACCCGCTCCTGCTCGGCATCCGCATCGAGGAGGAGGGTGTCGGCGGCGGGGGTGCGCTCGTCGGGGCTGACCACCTGCGGGTCGTCGCGGCGGACCGTGATGCGCGCGCGATCGTCGGGGTGGCCGGCGAGCGCGTTCAGCAGCGTGTGATCGAGGTCGTGGGTGTCGCGGGCCATGCCCGAGCCGACGTCGGCGAACGACGAGATCACCAGGCGCGGGTGCACGACGAACGTCGGCACGTGCGAGGTGAGGCGACGGATGTGGTCGATGACCGGCTGCGGTTTGAACACGCCCTGGTCGTAGGCGAGGCCCGCGAGGGCGGCGGA
>JAKOMY010000049.1 GCA_022702225.1 Microbacteriaceae bacterium
GCCTGCGTACCCGGCGACATCTTCGAACTCACGAGCCCCACGCCGACCCCATGACCCTCAGGTTCGATCCCCAGCGGCACGCGGAGACGATCGCCGCTTTGCGACGGGTGATCGCTGGCATCCAGGATCAGCTGGACGGCCTCGATCGGGAGGTCACCGTACTGCGTGGGCAGTGGTCGGGTGCCGCGCAGGCGGCGTACGAGCGTACTCATCGAGAATGGGCGGACTCCATCGGTCGCTTGCATTCCGCGCTGGGTGATGCGACGGGAGCGGCGCAAACCGCCGGCGACCGTCTCACCCAGACCGAGGCAGATGTGACCGCACTGTGGTCATGACGCGAGAGGGGGACGGGACTCCAGACCCGTCCCCCTCTCGGGTCACAGCACCTTCTTCCACACTCCCTCGTACGAGATCGGCGCGAAGCCGATGGCTTCGTTGATCGAGAGCATGGGGCGGTTCTCTTCGGCGTTGTAGGTCAGCACGCGGGGTGAATCCGGTGCGACGTCGTGCCACGCGAGGAGTCCCGCGCACTTCACGAGCATGCCGAGCCGGTGGCCGCGGTGGGCCGCGACGACGAGGGTGTCTTCCTGGCTGGTGGCAGCGGTGCGGTCCTTGCCGATCACGAGTTCGTTGAAGGCCGCAAGCTCACCGGTGTCGACGTGCTGGGCGGCGGTGACGAGCATGTGCCGTCCGGCGTCGGTGTAGCCGGCTTCGTAGCGGCGCACCCGACCGGCATCCCACACCTCCTCGTCGAACTCGAGGTCCGCCGAGGGGGCGTCGGTCACCATGCGCGACTTCATCCACGCGAACGCGTCCACGAACTCGTCGGGCGTGGGCAGAGTCCACTGCACAATCCGGTAGCCCGAGGCCGCCTGTTCGGCCTCAGCGAGCAGTTCCTCTAGGCGCGGTCGTGCTCCGGCGAGATCCAGCGAGCTCACACGCACGATCTGTTCGAGCGAGAATCCGGATGCCAGAAGAAACCGCGCCGCGTGATCCCGCGGGATCGAGCCGAATCCCGTCGGTGCGTCGAGGCGCGGTCCATCCGCGGCGGGATGTTCGGCCCACGACTGCAGGACGCTACGTCCGTTCTCGCGTGCGACGTTCTCGATGAGGGGGTAGGCGGCGCGGCCGATGCCGTGCCCCCAAGCGGAGCGGCGCAGTTCGATGAGCCAGAACCCGGTGCGGGCGCCCTCCTCCTGCGGGAAGTCGAGACCCACGCGCCCGACGACCTCGCCGTGGTGGACGGCGATCCATGCGAAGCGCTTCATCTCAGGTCGGGGTTGGTAGAGCGGGAGGAGCTCGTCGGCGGGCATGAACGAATCGTCGTGCCCCGAGATCTCGGCGTAGACGAGGTTGCGGAGGCGGACCATCTCGCGGAAGTCCGCGGCATCCGGATCGTCGATGCGGGCGGGGATGTGAAGCGGGCGCAGCTCGAGGCCGGCGGGGAAGGAAGTCATTCGAAGGTCTTTCGTCGGATGAGACGGGGGAGGGGTGGGGCCGGCCGAGAGGCCGACCCCACCGGGATCAGAACGGCGGGCGGCTGAATGCTGCGGTGCTCTGCCAGGCCCGCTCGCGGCGGTCCCGCTCGGCGGCCGCGTCGCGAGCTCGCAGGGCTTCGACCGCGCGGTGGTCGAGGGCGCGGGCCCGGTTGGCGTGCCGGTTGAGCAGCCAGAGCCCCAGACGCAGCGACAGGCGGTCGAGCAGACCCAGCGGCCGGTAGGCCGTCGTGTCGAACGTGATCGTGGAGGGAGTGGGAGGGGTGGAAGGCGCGGCCGAGGAGTGCTGCGGCGCGCGCGTGAACAGGGCGTTCATGCGGAAGCTCCGTGAAGAAGATCTGGCGAGGAGGAAGCGCGTCGAGCAGACAGCTCACGCGGGGGCGGACGCAGAGGGTCCGGGTGGCCGACGTCGAGGAGACGGGCTCACGGGAAGCGGAGACGACGAGGCGTCTCGACGCGACGAACTAGCCCTGACGAGGGGGCATGCCGACGGCGGTGGTCACTCCCGTGGCGTATGCGGAGAGCACGGGGACGGCGATGAAGCCGGTGGCGGTGAAGCCGGTCGTGGTGCGAATCATGGAAGTAACCTCCTTTCGACGTCGGTTGCGACCTCAGACGCTAGCGAAGGCTGTCAGCGAATGTCAAGCTCCCGCTCAGATTGGGGCGCGTGCCGGGCGCGTCGAACCGCGCCCATCGGCCCGCCGCCGCGGAATCCTGCGGTTTCTCGGATACCGTGAACACGCGGGTCGATAGAGCGGAGGGCGGGTGACATGCACCTGAAGAGCGTGACGCTCAAGGGCTTCAAGTCCTTCGCGCAGTCGACCACCTTCGCCCTCGAGCCGGGCGTGACATGCATCGTCGGACCGAACGGGTCGGGCAAGTCCAACGTCGTCGACGCCCTGGCCTGGGTGATGGGGGAGCAGGGGGCGAAGACCCTTCGCGGCGGAAAGATGGAGGACGTCATCTTCGCCGGCACCTCGACGCGGGGACCCCTGGGGCGCGCCGAGGTCCAGCTGACGATCGACAACGCCGACGGTGCGCTCCCGATCGACTACAGCGAGGTGACGATCAGTCGCACGCTCTTCCGCACCGGCGCGAGCGAGTACGCCATCAACGGGCAGACGTGCCGCCTGCTCGACGTGCAGGAGTTGCTGAGCGATTCGGGCCTCGGGCGCGAGATGCACGTGATCATCGGGCAGGGCCGCCTCGACACCGTGCTCCAGGCATCGGCGGAGGACCGTCGCGGGTTCATCGAGGAAGCCGCAGGAATCCTCAAGCATCGCCGACGCAAAGAGAAGACCGTCCGCAAGCTCGAGGCGATGGAGACGAACCTCACGCGCTTGAGCGATCTCGCCGGCGAACTGCGCCGGCAGCTCAAGCCGCTGGGCAAGCAGGCCGAGATCGCTCGAGAGGCGGCGACGATCGCCGCGGTGGTCCGGGACGCGAAAGCGCGCCTCTACGCCGACGAGCTCGTGCGTCTGCGCGCGGAACTCGCCGACGCCGCTCGAGCCGAGAGTGAGCGCCACACCGAGCGGCTGGGCCTGCAGGAGCAGTCGGAGGGGCTGCGCGGTCGGGTGGAGCGCCTCGAGAACGACCAGCGCTCCGACGCCGTCGACCGCGCGCGCGGTGTCGCCTTCGCGCTCGAGCAGGTGCAGGAGCGACTCCGGGGGCTCTACACACTGGCCGGCCAGCGCCTGACGCTCCTCGGCGACGACGAGACGGACGGGTCGGGCTTCGCCCCCACGGTGACACAGTCGATGATCGACGACGTCCGCGCCGAGATCGACGACATCGCCGCGGGTCTCGGAGAGGCTCAGGATGCCGCGGCAGAGGCGTCCCGAGCGGTGACGCGTGCCCGCGCCGACCTCGACGCGCTCGACGTCGACATCGCTGCGCAGAGTGCGCTGGTGTCGGAACACGACATGAAGATCACGAGCCTGCGGGGAGCGGCGGATGCGGCGAGCTCGGCCCTTGCCGCCGTGCGTGCCGGTGTCGACCGGCAGCAGCGGGCGCTCGACGCCGCGCTGATCCGACGGGCGGAAGCCGAGCAAGCCGTTGCCGAGCTGGATCCCGATGTGGTCCCCGAGGCCTCGACGGCCGAGCACGCGGCCGCCTACGAGCGCGCTCAGCGCGACGCCAACGACGTCGAGGCGCGCGTGTCCGGCCTGCGCGAACGCCTGCACGCCGCCGAGCGTGAGCGCGACGCGCTCACCGCGCAGACCACCGCTCTCGGCCGCGCCCTGGATGTCCGCAACGCGGCCGCCGATCTGATCTCGGCCGGGGGTTCCGGCATCCGGGGTCTCGTCGGCGACGACCTCAAGGTCAGGGCCGGATACGAAGCGGCGGTGGCCGCGGTGCTCGGAACCCTCGCGGAAGGGTTGCTCGTCGACGACGCGGAAGCGGCGTTCACCGCGGCCCGCACGGCCGCCGAGGCCGACCTGGGTCTGGTCGAGATCGCTCTGGCCGACGCCCCCGGGCCGGGGGAGTCCCTGCCGGCGCTCGACGGTGCGGTGCTCGCAGCGGATGTCGTCACGGCCTCGCCCGGGGTGCTCGGCATCCTGGCTCGCGTCCTCATCGTCGAAGACCTCGACGCCGCGCGATCGGCGCAGTCGAGTCTGGCGGACGGGCTCACGGTCGTCACCCGCTCGGGCGAGGTCGTGACCGCGCGGACCGTTCGCGCCGGCTCGGGCTCGGGCCGGTCGCGCCTCGAACTCGCCGCCGAGCGCGACGCCGCCGTGGAACGGCTCGACGAGGTCGTCGTGATCGTGGATTCGCTGAGAGAAGCCCTCGCCGACGAACAGCGTCTGCAGGTCGATGCGCGCCAGCGCACGAAAGACGCTCTTTCGACCCTTCGCGCGCATGACGCAGCCCTGGCCGCTCACGCGGAGAAGGTCAACCGCGTGACCGTGCGCCACGAAGCCGCGGTCGCCGAGTGCGACCGTCTGGTCGCGGGGCTCGCGCAGACCGAGAGCGCGGTCGCCGAGGCGGAGGACGCGGCACGTCGGGCCGACGATGCGCTGGCCCGGGCCCTCGACGCGCCACGCCCGCTCCTCGACGCCTCGGCGCGCGAAGGAATGGCGGCAGAGGTCGACGCCGCGCGCGAGACCGAGATGCGCGCCCGCCTCGACATCGAGACGCTGAAAGAGCGCGTCCGCGCCGGTGAGGCTCGCATCGTGCAGCTCGAGCAGCAACGTGAGCGCGAGCGAACCGCGGCCGCCGAGGCGGCACGCCGTGCGGTGCTTCGCCGTGCGCAGCGTGAGATCGCCGCTGAGGTCGCGGGCCACCTCCCGGCCCTGCTCGACTCGGTCGATCGCTCGGTCAGTCAGGCGCGGGTGGAGCTGGCGGCCGCGGAGTCCGCCCGCACGGCGATCACGGAGGAGCTCTCTCGTGCGCGAGCCGACGAGTCCCTCGTGCGAGAGCGTCTGGCACGGCTCACCGAAAGCGTGCACGGGCTCGAGCTGCAGATGCACGAGAAGAAGCTCCACGTGACCGGTCTTCTCGAGCGTGCTCAGTCCGAGCTCGCGTTGGACGAGCACATTCTTGTTTCGGAATACGGCCCCGACCAGCCCATCCCCACCGAGAACGCGGAGGAGGGCA
>JAKOMY010000083.1 GCA_022702225.1 Microbacteriaceae bacterium
CGGTGGGCGCCCTGGGCGACGTCGACGCCGCCGAAGAGGGCCTGCGTCAGCGCGAGCTCGCGCCGCGCCAGCGCCGCACGGTCGAGGAGTCGCTGCTCGTCGACGACTGAGCCACGGCATCCGCCCTTTCACGCTCCCCGCCGGGAGGACCGCCCTCGTACGGCGTCCCTCCGGGCGGGGAGCGTTCTCGTTCGCGCGGCGCGGGTGATCCGGAGTCCGGGCTGCCCCGCGGGGCAACCGGGACCGAGTCGCCGTCCCCCCCCGCCCGCATAAACGCTATTTGCGCGCAGAAACACGCTCTGCTCGCGTTTCTGCGAGCAGAGCGTGTTTCTGCGCGGGGGTCGAAGGAGCGGGAAACGGCGCTCATGCACGGGACGTCGAGCGAGCAGAGACGGCGTTTATGCACGGAGTGTCGAGCGAGCGGGAGACGCGCCGCATCCTCGAACGCAGAGGGGGGATGCCACGCCCTCGACGCGGCATCCCCCTCGCTCCCGCTACTCGACGATCTCCGCCTCGATGACGTCGTCGTCGCCCGGCTCCGGTTGCGCGGGGCCGGTGCTGACGAGCACGAGCGAGTCGCCGTCGCTGGCCACATCGACCCGCACGACGTCGCCGTCATGCACCGTCCCGGCGAGGATCGCCATGGCGAGGCGGTTCTGGATCTCGGTCTGGATCAGACGGCGCAACGGCCGGGCGCCGTATACCGGGTCGTAGCCGCGCTCGGAGAGCCACGACCGGGCATCGGGTGTGACCGCGAGGCTCAGCCGCCGCTCGCGCAGGCGCTTGTGCAGCGCGTCGACCGCGAGCTCGACGATCTGTGCGAGGTCGTCCTGGCTGAGCGCCTGGAAGATGACGATGTCGTCGAGGCGGTTCACGAACTCGGGCTTGAAGGCCTGGCGCACGAGCGCCTGCACCTGCTCGCGCTTGGCGTCGATCGACAGGGTCGGGTCGATGAGGATGGGCGATCCGAGATTCGAGGTCAGGATCAGGATGACGTTGGTGAAGTCGACCGTGCGGCCCTGGCCGTCGGTCAGGCGACCGTCGTCCATGACCTGCAGCAGCACGTCGAACACCTCGGGGTGCGCCTTCTCGACCTCGTCGAGCAGCACGACGCTGTAGGGGCGCCGACGCACGGCCTCGGTGAGCTGCCCGCCGGCTTCGTACCCGACGTACCCCGGAGGGGCACCGACCAGGCGCGAGACCGAGTGCTTCTCGCCGTACTCCGACATGTCGATGCGCACCATGGCGTGCTCGTCGTCGAAGAGGAAGTCGGCGAGCGACTTCGCCAGCTCCGTCTTGCCGACGCCAGTCGGGCCGAGGAAGAGGAAGGAGCCGACCGGGCGATTCGGGTCGCTGATGCCCGCGCGCGAGCGACGCACCGCGTCGGACACCGCCTTCACGGCATCCTTCTGTCCGATCAGGCGCTTGCCGAGCTCGCGCTCGAGGTGCAGCAGTTTCTCGGTCTCGCCCTGCAGCAGGCGCCCCACCGGAATCCCCGTCCACGCGGCGATGACGGCCGCGATGTCCTCGTCGGTGACCTGATCGTTGACCATGCGGTCGCCCGCCGGTTCTTCGCGCTCGGCGACCATGAGCTCGCGTTCGAGAGCCGGGATCTCGGCGTAGAGGAGTCGCGATGCCCGCTCGAGGTTGCCCTCGCGCTGCGCGCGCTCGGCGTCGACGCGAGCGGCATCCAGCCGGGTCTTCAGATCACCGACGCGGTTGAGCGAGGCGCGCTCGCGCTCCCACCGGGCCTGCAGGTCGTCGAGCTTGGCCTGTTCGGCGGCGAGGGTCTCGCGCAGGGTCGCCAGGCGCTCCTTCGACGCGTCGTCCTTCTCTTTCTTCAGCGCGAGCTCCTCGAGCTTGAGGCGGTCGACGTGTCGGCGCAGTTCGTCAATCTCCAGCGGCGCGGAGTCGATCTCCATTCGCAGCCGCGAGGCGGCCTCGTCGATCAGATCGATGGCCTTGTCGGGCAGCTGACGCGAGGGGATGTAGCGGTTGGACAGGGATGCCGCGGCAACGAGCGCCGCGTCGGCGATCGCGACCTTGTGGTGAGCTTCGTACCGCTCCTTGAGGCCGCGCAGGATCGCCACGGTGTCTTCGACCGTGGGCTCGCCGACGTAGACCTGCTGGAAGCGCCGCTCGAGCGCCGCATCCTTCTCGATGAACTCGCGGTACTCGTCCAGCGTCGTCGCACCGATCAGGCGCAGTTCGCCGCGCGCGAGCATCGGCTTGAGCATGTTGCTGGCCGCAACCGACCCCTCGCCGCCACCCGCGCCCATGAGCACGTGCAGTTCGTCGATGAACGTGATGATGCGGCCGTCGGACTCGGTGATCTCTTTGAGGACGCTCTTGAGGCGCTCCTCGAACTGGCCGCGATACATCGCCCCCGCGACGAGAGCCGAGATATCGAGCGAGACCAGCTCTTTGTTCTTGAGGCTCTCGGCGACGTCGCCCGCGACGATGCGCTGCGCGAGCCCCTCGACGACGGCGGTCTTGCCGACGCCGGGTTCGCCGATGAGCACGGGGTTGTTCTTCGTGCGCCGGGTGAGCACCTGGCTGACGCGGCGGATCTCGCCGTCGCGCCCGATCACGGGATCGAGCTTGCCCTGGCGAGCCCGGTCGGTGAGGTTGATGCCGAATTGCTCGAGGGCGCTGCGCGCGTCCTCCTGCCCCGGCTGTTGTGTGGCGTTCATATGTTCTCCTGAAAGTCTGTTCGCCGCCTCAAAAGTTGAGCTGCGTTGACTCAAGTTTAGCAGCGGGGAAGTCACGGGGCAATGGGGGTCGGGGCGCCCGAGACGGGGCCGTGACACGGGGGAAGAACCGGCCGAGGTCGAGGTCGAGGTGGAGGTCGAGGTCGAGGTGCGGGCCGAGGCGGGCCGTCGTGCGGAGCATTGCCGCGCCACGCCGGTGGGGGCGGCGGCGAAACGGCG
Organism: Microbacteriaceae bacterium; assembly: GCA_022702225.1. Classification (GTDB taxonomy): domain Bacteria; phylum Actinomycetota; class Actinomycetes; order Actinomycetales; family Microbacteriaceae; genus Microbacterium. Next base: position 2,931 of record JAKOMY010000083.1, read on the forward strand.
TGTCGGCGTCGTTCTCCGCCCGACGGCCCTGCCCCGCGGCTCGGCTTCGGGCACAAGCCACACCCCGCCGCACACGGCACCGCGGACCGTCGCGCGGAGTTCCGTCCAACACGCCGCCACCGCGCCCGCCGGAACAGGCGTCGGCCGCGAACTCCGCACGACGGCACGGGCCGTCGGGCCGTTGGCCCACCGGAGACGGGCCACCGGCCGTGCCACGAGCCGGACCACCAGGACACCGGGCCAGGACCCCGGGACACCGGGTAGGCACACCAGGACACCGAGCCGGACCACCAGGACACCGGGCCAGGACCCCGGGCCGGGACACCGAGCAGGCACACCGGACCGAGGCGCAGAACCGGGGCACCTGTCCGGGCCGGCGCACCGGACCACCGGCCGGGAGACCGGGCCGGGACACCAGGCCAGGACACCAGGCCGGGACACCGGGACACCGAGCAGGCACACCGGGCCGAGGCACAGCCCCGGGACACCCGTCCGGGCCGGCGCACCGGACCCCGGCCGGGACCCGTGAAGACCGGAACCCAACCCGGCGAACTCAGGCCGGGATCGGCTCCTCATCCCGCGCGGGAACATCAGCCCCGGATGCCACGGGCTCGCCGCACGAGAAACGCGCGCGGTACGCCGTGGGGGTCAGCCCCATCGTGCGGGCGAAGTTCTGGCGCAGCACCGCGGCCGAGCCGAAACCGCACTCCGCGGCGATCCGATCGAGGCCCAGGTCGGTCTGCTCGAGCATCCGCTGGGCGTGCAGCAGACGCTGACGCGCGAGCCACGCGGCCGGGGTCACCCCCAGGTCCGCCTTGAACCGCCGAGCGAAGGTGCGCGGCGACATGTGGGCGCGCGCCGCGAGCCGATCGACCGAGAGCTCGGCATCCAGATTCTGCAGCATCCACTCGGTGACCGGGGCGAGCGAGAGCGAGGAATCGATCGGGATCGGCGAGGCGATGAACTGCGCTTGGCCTCCGTCGCGTTGGGGCGCCACGACCATACGACGGGCGATGCGGTTGGCGAGTTCGGAGCCCAGCTCCTGACGCAGCAGGTGGAGGCTCGCGTCGAGCCCGGCGGCGGTGCCCGCACTGGTGATGATGTTCCCGGACTGCACGTAGAGCACGTCGGGATCCACCTCGATCTCGGGGTACATCCGCGCCATGACGTCGGCGTAGCGCCAGTGCGTCGTCGCCCGCTTGCCGTCGAGGACCCCGGATGCCGCGATCACGAACGACCCGCTGCATACGCTCAGCAGCCAGGCGCCGCGCTCGTGCGCCCGACGGACGACCTCGATCACGCGCGGGTTGACGGCTCCCCACTGCGCGCGCGGTATCGGCGCGAGCACGAGAATATCGACGTCGGCGGCCGCATCCAGTCCGTGTTCGACGTTGACCGAGAACCCGATGTTCGACGGCACCACACCGGGGTCGGGCGCGACGATTCGGAAGTCGAAGTTCGGGATGCCGTCATCGCTGCGGTCCAAGCCGAACGCCTCGCAGGCGAGACCGAACTCGAACGGGGCGAACCCGGGCTGGATGACGACGGCGACCGAGCGCATGCGAACCTCCGGTGTGGCAGAAATCTGACGACAGGCGTCCATCATGCCACTCGTGGGCACCATTCCTCTACCCGTAGCTTTTCTGCCATGGCTTACTTCATCGCCCTCGGCATCCTTTCTCTGGCCGGCATCGTCGGAACCGTGTGGCTCGTCCGCACCGACGGCTACGGCCGGGTTCCCACGGACCCCCGGCGTGTGGGTCCGCGAGAGCCCCGTGCGGCGAGGGGCCAGGCCACGCGAGAGCCCCGCGCGGCGAGGGGCGAGGCCCCGCAAGAGCCCCGCGCGGCGAAGAACCAGGCGCCTCTAGAGACGCTGCGGGCGACAGCTTCCGAGACCCGGCACGCCGCGACCGGTCCCGCCGTCGCGCCCACACCGTGACGGCCACCGCCGCGCGCACGGTCGCAGACAGGGAAACACACCCCGATCCCGGATGCCGGCACCCCGGCGCGTCGCGACACGCTCCGTCCGCGCGCGTGCGGGGTCTTCCGATCCGCTCGGACCGGTCGCCTCAGCGTCCCGCGGAGACCGCGCGAGCGTACACGTCGACCATCGCTGCCGTGCGCGAGGACTGGCGGAACCGCTCGGCGATGGAGGGATCGGGCACGATCGGTGAGCCGGCGGCGACGTCGTCCGCGGCACGGCGCAGGGCCTCCGCGAGCGCCGGGACCGTGGCATCCCGAACCGCCCAGACGCCCGAGCCAAGCTCGGCGGCGATGTCGGGGTCGCTCACCACGGCGGGGGTCCCCAGCGAGGCCGCCTCGAACACCGTCATGCCCTGGGTCTCGAACCCGATCGAGGTCTGCACGACGACGTCGGCATCGCCGAGACGCCGGAGCGTCTCGGCGTAGGGCAGGCGGCCCGAGAAGATCACCGAGGCCACGGGCGACGACCGTTCGATCAGTCGTCGCGCGGCGCGCAGCTGGGCCCCGCCGCCGACGATCTCGACCTCGGCGTCGATTCCCGAGGCGACGACCGCCTCGAGGAACGGCAGAAGGCGCTTCTCGGGACTCATGCGGCCGAGCCAGATGAACCGCGGGCGGCCGGGCCGGCGAACCCCCGCCTCGGCGCTCAGTGCCGCGTCGAGCACATCGTCGTCGATGCCGTTCCAGATGACGTCGACCGCATCGGCCACGCCGTGCGTCTCGAGGCGGCGGGCGAAGTGGCCGGAGGGGGCGGTGACGGCTCGCGAAAGGCGAGCGAGCTGTCGCAGGAACGCCCACCCGTCGGCGGGGCGCGGGGTCGCCGGGCTCGGTGCCACTCGCCGACCTCGCACAGACTCGACTGAGCCGTCCGAGATCGGCGCACTCGCTCGAGACCCGACAGCATCCGGAAGCACTCGCCGCGCCCAGGCGTTGAGCGCGCGCAGCACGAGCCCGGGGAAAGGCGCGGTCGCCTCGATCCCCACGTCGACGCGGTTGTGCATGGTGTGCACCACCGGCAGGCCGTGGCGAGCGGCGTAGCGGTGGCCGATGAACGCGCCCCAGAAGTCGGCCTGCACGTGCACGACGTCGACCGGGAGCCGCGCGCCCATCTCGGCATCCAGGAATCTGTCCGTCCGGGCGCCCGGCCAGGTCAGCGCGTACTCGCGGTCAGGGGTGATCGCGATCGACGGCAGGTCGAGGTAGGCCGCGTCGTGGTCGGCCGGTCGATGCAGGCGCGGCGCCACGACCGTGACGACGTGACCCGCGCGCTCGAGGAAGCGCTTCTGCAACCGCATCGACACCTGCGCGCCGCCGAGCGACTCGAGGTGCTGGTCGGCGAACATCACGACGTGCACGGGTGTTACTCCGGCAGCGGTCGACCGCGGTACAGCGCCTCGAAGGTGTCGAGCGTGCGGTTGATGTCGTGCACGGCGACGGCATCGAGGGACGCCTGCTGCATGCGCTTCCGCTCGTCGGGAGCCGCACTGAGCACGTCGGTCAGGCGCGCGGCGAGCTCTTCGGCATTGCCCGGCTCGAAGAGGTAGCCGTTGTCTCCCTCGTGCACGAGGTGCGGGAGGGCCACGGCGTTCGCGGCGACGATCGGCAGGCCGGATGCCATGGCCTCCATCGTGGCGATCGACTGCAGCTCCGCGATCGAGGCGATGGCGAAGACACTGGCCCGTGAGTACAGCGTGCGCAGGTCCTCTTCGGAGGCGTGGCCGTGGAACGTCACCCGCGAGGCGACTCCGAGCTGCTGCGCGAGGGTCTCGAGCTTGGCGCGCTGGTCGCCGCCGCCGACGATGTCGAAGGTGGCATCGAGAGCGGGGTCGAGCTGCGACAACGCCGTCAGCACGACGTCGATGTGCTTCTCGGTCGTCAGCCGCCCGACGAACAGGATGCGGTTGGCGTCGCGCGGCGTGAAGTCGGGCCGGTAGTTGGAGCGGTCGATACCGCACGAGATGGGGATGACGCCCGAGATGTCGATCGTCGACTCGAGGAAGTCGGCCGCCTTGCGGGTGGGGGTCGTCACCGCACGCGTCATCTTGAACGTACGCTCCGCGTCGGCCCAGGCCAGCTTCACGAAGAGGCGGTCGAGCGCGTCGGGCAGGGTCGTGAAATCGAGGATGTTCTCGGCCATCACGTGGTTCGTCGCGATCACCGGGATGCCGCGCTTGCGCGCCTCGCGGGCGAGACCGCGACCGATGATGATGTGCGACTGGATGTGCACGACATCGGGCTTGATCTCGTCGAGCAGGATGCGGGCGTAGTGCTTCGCGCGCCACGGGAACACGAAGGTGAGCCAGTCGTGCGGCAGGAAACGGTGAGAGGGCAGCCGGTGCACCGTCATCGGCTGGTCTTCGATGACCTCTGTGCCGGTGCCGACCTTGCCGTGCTGCGCGCTGGGGGCCGCGACATGCACCTCGTGTCCGCGGGCGACGAGACCCGCCGCGAGACGTTCGGCGAAGCGGGCGGCACCGTTGACGTGCGGGAGGAAGGTGTCGGCGCCGATGAGGATCCGCAGCGGCCGATCGGGGGTCGGCACCGCTTCGGGCGCGGTCGAGGAGTCGGTCGACGCGGCGGGCGCGGGAGGATCGGCGGGCGTCGCAGGAGTGGTCACGAGGGGTGAGGCCTATCTATGCGGCGGTCGTGGCGAGGGGAAGGTGCATGCGCTTCCCCACTGTACCCGAGCGAATTTCGGGGGCCCCGGGCCGCTTCACGGGTGGCGCCGACGGTCCCCCGGATCCCGGACGGACGACGAAGCCCGCCCGGCGCGGAACCGAGCGGGCTTCGAGGGCTGACTCGAAGCGGTGACGTCACTCGTCGGTTCGGGGCTCGGAGGCGGGGATGCCCTGCGCCGGACGCGGCGGACCATCGGTGCCCGCCGCGGCGGGGACCTCGGATGCCGCCACCGCCATCGCCGAGACCACCACGGCGTCATCCGTCGCCGCTGAGCGCTGCGGGTCGCCGTCGCGCTTCCCCTCCGCCGAGACCGGGTCGAGGTCGGTCGTCGCCTGTTCGAACTGCGAACGGTAGAGGCGGTAGTACGCCCCCTCGAGCGCGATGAGCTCGTCGTGCGTGCCCTTCTCGACGATGTCGCCGTGCTCCATTACCAGGATGAGGTCCGCATCGCGGATCGTCGACAGGCGGTGCGCGATTACGAACGACGTCCGCCCCTCGCGCAGCGCGGCCATCGCCTGCTGCAGCAGCAGCTCGGTGCGGGTGTCGACCGACGAGGTCGCCTCGTCGAGGATCAGCACCGACGGGCGCGCGACGAACGCCCGCG
>JAKOMY010000089.1 GCA_022702225.1 Microbacteriaceae bacterium
CAGTACCACCCCGAGGCGGCCTCGGGCCCGCACGACGCCAACTACCTGTTCGACCGCTTCCGCGAGATGGTTCTCGCGACGATGGAGACCAAGAAGAATGCCTAAGCGCGACGACATCAACTCCGTCCTCGTCATCGGCTCCGGCCCGATCGTCATCGGTCAGGCCTGCGAGTTCGACTACTCCGGCACCCAGGCGTGCCGCGTGCTCCGCGAAGAGGGGGTGCGCGTCATCCTCGTCAACTCGAACCCCGCGACGATCATGACCGACCCCGACTTCGCCGACGCGACCTACATCGAACCGATCACCCCCGAGGTCATCGAGTCGATCATCGCCAAAGAGAAGCCGGATGCCGTTCTCCCCACGCTCGGCGGCCAGACGGCGCTGAACGCGGCGATCCAGCTCCACAAGCGCGGCATCCTCGAGAAGTACGACGTCGAGCTCATCGGCGCCGACTTCGACGCGATCAACCGCGGTGAGGACCGCCAGATCTTCAAGGAGCTCGTCATCGAGGCGGGCGCCGACGTGGCGGCATCCGTCATCTGCCACTCCATGGACGAACTCCTCGCCGGTGCCGAGAAGCTGGGCTACCCGCTGGTCGTCCGCCCCTCGTTCACGATGGGCGGCCTGGGCTCGGGCTTCGCCTACGACGAGGCCGACCTCCGCCGCATCGGCGGCGCGGGCCTGCACGACTCGCCCACCAACGAGGTGCTCCTCGAAGAGTCGATCCTCGGGTGGAAAGAGTACGAGCTCGAGCTCATGCGCGACACCGCCGACAACACGGTGGTCGTCTGCTCGATCGAGAACGTCGATCCGGTCGGCGTCCACACCGGCGACTCGATCACCGTGGCGCCCGCCCTCACGCTGACCGACCGCGAGTACCAGCGCCTGCGCGACATCGGCATCGACATCATCCGCGCCGTGGGCGTCGACACCGGCGGCTGCAACATCCAGTTCGCCGTCGACCCCGCGACCGGCCGCATCATCGTCATCGAGATGAACCCGCGCGTCTCGCGCTCCTCGGCGCTCGCGTCGAAGGCGACGGGCTTCCCGATCGCGAAGATCGCCGCCAAGCTCGCGATCGGCTACCGTCTCGACGAGATCCCCAACGACATCACCAAGGTCACGCCGGCGAGCTTCGAGCCCACGCTCGATTACGTCGTGGTGAAGGTGCCGCGCTTCAACTTCGAGAAGTTCCCGGCCGCCGACACCACCCTCACCACCACCATGAAGTCGGTGGGCGAGGCCATGGCGATCGGCCGCAACTACACCACGGCGCTGCAGAAGGCCCTGCGCTCTCTCGAGAAGCGCGGGTCGAGCTTCCACTGGGGCGAGGAGTCGCGCTCGGTCGACGAGCTGCTCGAGGTCTCGAAGACGCCGACCGACGGCCGCATCGTCGTCCTGCAGCAGGCGCTGCGCAAGGGCGCGACGGCGGAGCAGGCCTTCGAGGCGACCAAGATCGATCCGTGGTTCATCGATCAGATGGTCCTCATCAACGAGGTCGCGGACTTCATCGGCGAGGCATCGGAGCTGGATGCCGAGACTCTCCGCACGGCGAAAGAGCACGGTTTCAGCGACGCCCAGATCGCCGAGATCCGCGGGATCGACGAGGCCGCGGTGCGCGAGAGCCGTTACGCGCTCGACGTGCGCCCGGTCTACAAGACCGTCGACACGTGCGCGGGGGAGTTCCCGGCGCTCACGCCGTACCACTACTCCTCGTACGACGCCGAGACCGAGGTCACCCCCTCCGACCGCACCAAGGTCGTCATCATCGGCTCGGGCCCCAACCGCATCGGTCAGGGCGTCGAGTTCGACTACTCCTGCGTGCACGCGTCGTTCGCTCTGTCGGCTGCCGGGTACGAGACCGTCATGGTCAACTGCAACCCCGAGACGGTCTCGACCGACTACGACACCTCCGACCGCCTGTACTTCGAGCCGCTGACGCTCGAGGACGTGCTCGAGGTGCTGCATGCCGAGTCCCAGTCGGGTCGGATCCTCGGCGTCGTGTGTCAGCTCGGCGGTCAGACGCCGCTGGGCCTTGCCAAGGGGATCGAGGCCGCCGGCTACACGATCCTCGGCACCAGCCCCGAGGCGATCGACCTCGCCGAGGAGCGCGAGCTGTTCTCGCGCCTGCTCGACGAGGCCGGTCTCGTCGCCCCGCGCAACGGAACGGCGATCGATGTCGAGGGCGCGGTCACCGTGGCCGAAGAGATCGGCTACCCCGTGCTGGTTCGCCCGAGCTTCGTGCTCGGCGGTCGCGGCATGGAGATCGTGTACTCCACCGAGGCGCTGCGCGACTACTTCGTGCGCGTCGCCGACCAGGCGATCATCGGCCCTGGGCTTCCGCTGCTCGTCGACCGTTTCCTCGACGACGCGATCGAACTCGACGTCGATGCGTTGTACGACGGCACCGACCTGTACATCGGCGGCGTCATGGAGCATCTCGAAGAGGCCGGCATCCACTCGGGTGACTCCTCGTGCACGCTTCCGCCGGTCTCGCTCGGTCGCACAGAGGTCGACCGCGTCCGCGAGGCGACCCTCGCGATCGCGAAGGGCGTGGGCGTCCGCGGTCTGCTGAACGTGCAGTTCGCGATCTCGGCGGGGGTCCTCTACGTCATCGAAGCGAACCCCCGCGCCAGCCGCACCGTGCCCTTCGTGTCGAAGGCCCTGGGCATCCCGCTCGCGAAGGCCGCCAGCCGGATCATGGTCGGCAACACCATCGCCGAGCTCGTCGCCGAGGGGCTGCTCCCCGAGCAGGACGGCTCGCGCGTGCCGCTCGACGCCCCCGTCGCCGTCAAGGAGGCCGTGCTGCCGTTCAAGCGGTTCCGCACCGCCGACGGTCACACCGTCGACTCGGTCCTCGGACCCGAGATGCGCTCCACCGGTGAGGTCATGGGCATCGACCGCGATTTCCCGACGGCGTTCGCGAAGTCGCAGGAAGCCGCTTACGGCGGTATGCCGACCTCCGGTACCGTCTTCATCTCGGTCGCCGACGCCGACAAGCGCGCCGTCATCCTGCCCGCCCACCGCCTGCAGGAGCTCGGCTTCGAGCTCATGGCGACCGAGGGCACCGCCGAGATCCTGGCCCGCAACGGCATCCGGGTCAAGGTCGTCGAGAAGTACTCCGAGACGCAGGGGTCCGACCAGCAGAACGTGGTCGACCTGATCAACGCCGGCGAGATCGACATGATCGTCAACACGCCCTCGGGCGGCACCGCCCGTGCCGACGGGTACGAGATCCGCGCGGCCGCGGTGGCTGCCGACAAGGCCCTGTTCACCACGATGGCCGTGCTCGGCGCCGCGGTGAGCGCCCTGGGCGCGATGAAGGACGGCTTCGGAGTGCGCAGCCTCCAGGAGTACGCCGTGGATCGCGCGGGGCGTCTGTGAGCGACACCTTCGGACAGCGGCTCAGCGCCGCCCTCGACCTGCACGGCGCCCTGTGCGTCGGCATCGACCCCCACGCCGCGCTGCTGTCGGCGTGGGGGCTGGATGCCACGGCCGAGGGCGCGCGCGAGTTCGGCCTGCGAGTGGTCGAGGCCGCCCGCGGGCGGGTCGGCGTGGTCAAGCCGCAGGTGGCGTTCTTCGAGCGCTACGGCTCCCGCGGTTTCGCCGCGCTGGAGGACGTGATGGCGGGCGCCCGCGACGCCGGGCTCCTGGTGATCGCCGACGCCAAGCGCGGTGACATCGGTACGACCATGGAGGGCTACGCCCACGCGTGGCTCGAACCCGGCTCGCCCCTCGAGGCGGATGCCGTGACCCTGTCGCCGTACATGGGTGCCGACTCGTTGCGCGACACGCTGTCGCTCGCGGTGCACCACGGAAAGGGCGCGTTCGTGCTGACCGCGACGAGCAACCCCGAGGCGCGTGCGCTGCAGAGCGCGATCGTCGACGACGCGCAAGCCGTGGGCGATCACGAGCATGTCGCCGCGCGCGTGGCGCACGACGTCAACCAGGCCAACATCGGCGCACCCGGGGCCCTGGGTCCCGTGGGAGTCGTCGTCGGAGCCACGGTGGACCGCACCGCTTTCGGCCTCGGAGACGTGGCTCTGGCGGGCATGCCGATCCTCGCCCCGGGTTTCGGCGCGCAGGGGGCAGCCCCTGCCGATCTGCGCCGCCTCTTCGGTTACGTCGCGAAGGCCGTCGTGGCCAACGAGAGCCGAAGCATCCTCGCGGTCGGACCCGACCGTCTCGCCACCCGCATCGATGAGCGCGCCGCGCTCTACCGGGAGTCCCTGCATGGCTGAAAACCGTCGCCCACCCGAGGTCGACCGCGCCGCCGCCTCGCGCCGCGCCGTCGAGGCCCGTCGCGAGCGCGCCGCGCTCAAGCGCGACGTGTCGACGCGCGTCATCTCGCCGCAGGAGCTGCTGCGCCGGGGGCTCGCCGACCCGCTCTCCGCGGCCGGTGCGATGCGCGTGACGGAGTTCCTCACGGCGATCCCCGCGATCGGCGAGAGCAAGCGCGACCGCATCCTCGCCTCGCTCTCGATCTCGCCGGTGAAACGCCTCGGCGGCCTCGGCACGCGCCAGCGCGACGCCCTGCGGCAGTACCTCGACACGCGCTGGCCCGAGCCCGGGCCGCGTGAGGGCCGCAGTCGTCTCATCGTGCTCGCCGGACCCACCGCGGTCGGCAAGGGCACGGTCGCCGCCCACATCAAGCAGAACTACCCCGAGATCCACCTCTCGGTCTCGGCCACCACCCGTGCGCCGCGCCCGGGCGAGGTCGAGGGCGAGCACTACTACTTCGTCGACGACGCCGAATTCGACCGCCTGGTCGCCTCGGGAGAGCTGCTGGAGTGGGCCGTCGTGCACAACAAGAACCGCTACGGCACTCCGCGCGCACCCATCGAGCGGGTGCTCACCGACGGCGGCACCGCCCTGCTCGAGATCGATCTGCAGGGCGCCCGCCAGGTGCGCGCCGCCGATCCTTCGGCGACCCTGGTCTTCCTGCTGCCGCCGAGCTGGGACGAGCTCGTCCAGCGTCTGGTCGGGCGCGGGACCGAGGATGCCGAGGAGCGTGCCCGACGATTGCGCACGGCGCGTGTCGAACTCGCGGCCCAGAACGAGTTCGACTACCGCGTCGTGAACGAGAACGTCGACTCGGCCGCTGCGGAGGTCGTCGCCCTGGCGGCGGCACAGCGCTGAGCGGTCACCGGCGCGCACCGTCGGTCGACGGCGGGATGGACTCCCGCGACCTCGCTGCCGGTCCCCGCGAGGTTGCGCCACGTTACACCTGACTCGGCGGACGACGGCGATGCCGCCAGGGTGGGGGCATGCCCCTTGCCGTTCGTCCTCCCGCTGTCGGTCGTAGCGCCGCGCCCCGCGGAACCGTATCGCTCCGAGGCGTCGAGCGCACCTTCGGCGCGACGCGCACCGTGCTGCGCGGCATCCAGCTCGATCTGGCGCCCGCCGAGATCGTCACCGTCATCGGTCCATCGGGCTGCGGCAAGTCGACGCTCCTGCGCCTCCTCGGCGGGTTGGACAGTCCCACCGCCGGCCGCATCACCGTCGACGGCACGGCCGTGCGCGCCACCGATGCCCGCACAGCGATGGCGTTCCAGGAGCCGCGCCTGCTGCCCTGGCGCACCCTCGCCCAGAACGTCGCGCTCGGGCTCCCGCGCAGCACCGACCGGCGCTCCGGAACGGCCCGCGTGGCCGAGCTGCTCGACCTCGTCGGGCTCGAGGCCGCTGCGGCGCACCGTCCGCGCGAGGTCTCCGGAGGAATGGCGCAGCGTGCCTCGCTCGCGCGAGCGCTCGCCCGCGACCCCGAGGTCCTGCTGCTCGACGAGCCGTTCGGCGCCCTCGACGCCCTCACCCGGCTGCGTATGCAGGACCTGCTGCTCGAGATCCACGCATCCCGCCCCACCACCATCGTGCTCGTCACGCACGACGTGGAGGAGGCGCTGTACCTCGCCGACCGGGTCGTGCTCCTGCGTGCGCTCGGCGACGACGATGCCGCGTCGTCCGTCTCGCGCGTGATCGAGGTACCGGGCGCCCGTCCTCGCGATCGCGCCGACCACACCCTGACCGCCCTGCGCGTCGAACTCCTGAACGGGCTCGGCGTGCACACTGTCCATCACTCTCGCCAGGAGACCCCATGAGCCCCCTGTCCCGCCGCCTCGTCCCCGCCACCGCGATCGCGGGGGCGCTCGTCCTCGTGCTCACCGGATGCCTCGCCGGCGAGAACGCTCCCTCCTCGGCCGGAGCAGGCGGTGCCTCCGCGGCGGGGGAGTGGTCGACCGACACCGTGACCTTGGACTTCGCCACCTACAACCCGCTCAGCCTGATCGTGCGCGACCAGGGACTCGTCGAGAAGGCCCTCGGCGACGCGGTGACGGTCGAATGGGTTCAGTCGGCCGGCTCGAACAAGGCCAACGAGTTCCTGCGGGCGGGATCCATCGACGTCGGCTCCACCGCGGGGTCGGCTGCCCTGCTGGCCCGAGCCAACGGATCGCCCATCAAGGTCATCGACATCTACTCCCAGCCCGAATGGTCGGCCCTGGTCGTCTCCGCCGACAGCGACATCACCTCGGTCGCCGACCTCGCCGGCACGTCGATAGCTGCGACGCCGGGTACGGATCCGTACTTCTTCCTCCTGCAGGCGCTCGAGACCGCCGGACTCGGGCTCGATGACGTGCAGCTGCAGAACCTGCAGCATGCCGACGGTCGCGCGGCCCTGGCCGCCGGTTCGGTCGACGCCTGGGCGGGATTGGACCCGATCATGGCCGCCGCGGAGGCTGAGTCGGGCGCGAAGCTGCTGTATCGCAACGTCGATTTCAACTCCTACGGTTTCCTCAACGCGACCGAGGACTTCATCGACAACCATCCCGACGTCGCACAGGTGGTCGTCGACGCATACGAGCAGGCCCGCACGTGGGCACTCGAGAACCCCGACGAGACCGCAGCGCTGCTGGCGGAGGTCGCCGGCATCGATCCGGCGGTGGCCACCACCGTCATCGGCGAACGCTCGAACCTCGATGTGAGCGGTATCCCCGGCGACGATCAGCTCGCGGTGCTGCGCGTGATCGCCCCCGTGCTCGTCCAGTCCGATGCCGTGCAGGGTGGTGACCAGGCCGTGCAGACGGCCCTCGAGTCGATCGTGCACGACGACTTCGCCCGCTCCGCGACGGGCGATCGATGACCGCCGGCGCCAGCCGCTTCGCGGTCGAGGCGCGGACGGGGCGCACCGGGGTCGCAGACCAGGGGGGAGTCACCGTGGCGGCGACGCGCTCGTTCTGGTCGCGACCGGCTGTGCACGTGGTCGGGGGACTCGTCATCCCCGTCCTGCTTCTCGCGGTCTGGCAGATCACCACCTCGGTCGG